>JAEWFB010000520.1 GCA_023389095.1 Actinomycetes bacterium | reverse complement strand
GACCGTGCGCCCCGAGCGGACGGCGATCCAGCCGCCGACGATGGCGGCCATGCCGAGCAGGTGGAGCACGACGAGGAGGTTGTAGACGAGGTCCATGGCGGTCATCCTACGGAGCGTCGTAGTCGCGGTGCGCCAGGGCCCGCAGCGCGTCGAGCCGACGCCAGGACCGGGTCAGGGGCACGTCGTCGATCTCGTGCGGGGCGAACCACCGCGCGTCGGCCGTCGTGCCGCCGATGTCGTGGACGACCGGGTCGCCGGGCGACGGGCACGTCGCCGCGTAGACGATGCGCACGGCGTGGAAGTCCTCGACGACGCCCGAGGGCGCGCGGCCGAACCAGTGCGAGGACTGCACGGCGACCAGGTCGCCGAGGTCGACGCGCTGCCCGGTCTCCTCCCACACCTCGCGGTGCAGGCCGTCGACCGGCGCCTCGCCCTCGTCGAGGCCGCCGCCCGGCAGGCCCCACTCCCCCTCGACGTTGGTGAGGTGGGTGAAGGCGGTGAGCAGCACGCCTCGGGCACTCGTGACGACGGCGTACGCGGCGACGCGCTGGTGCGGGACAGCGGGGTCACCGACGCGGACGTCGGGGTCGCGGAAGACGGTCTCCGGTGGCGGCACGTCGCCCACGAGCGGGCTTGCGCGGTAAGCGATCTCGAGTGCGCCGTCGGCTGCCATCGACGACGCGACCGGAGTCTCGACGGCCCACCCGGCCAGACCGAGCACGTGCACCGGGTCGGCGCCGTGGTGCAGCGGCTCGGACACCACCTTCTCCCCCGACGCGGTGACCGCGACGACGCGGATGCCGCCGGGCACGTTGGTCCTCACCGGCGCACCAGCCCGACGGCGCGCTCGTACTCGGCCACCGCGAGCCGGGCGACGCGCGACCACTCCTGCGCGGGCGGCTCGGCGAGGTTGCGGGCCCGCATCCGGGCGACTTCGGCCGGGTCGCGCGCGAGGTCGGCGATGGCGAGGGCCATGGCGTCGTCGCTGTCGACGACGCGTCCGTTGACGCCGTCGGTGACGAACTCGCCGACGCCGGAACCCTGCCGGCCGATCACCGGCAGCCCGACCGTGCGGGCCTCGAGGGCGGCGATGCCGAACGACTCCAGGCGCGCCGGCGACAGGTAGACGTCGGAGGCGGCGTAGCGCTCGCGCAGCTCCTCCCGGGTCACGCGTCCGGGCAGTCGCACCCAGTCGAGGCCGTGGTCGCGCACGTAGCGCTCGACGCGCGAGCGGTCGGGCCCCTCGCCGAGCACCGTCAGCTCGAGCGAGCCGGGGCCGGCGAGCGACGCGGCGCGTGCGACGAGCGCGACGAGCGCGGCCGGACGCTTGCGGGGCGCCAGACGCGTCGCGGTGACCAGGCGCAGCGGACCGGGCGCCCGCTCGCCGGGGTCGCCGACCGCCCAGCGCGCGACGTCGATGCCGTTGGGCAGCACGCCGACGTGCACCGCGTCGCCGACGAGCCGGCGCAGCGGCTCGGCGGCCACCTCGGACACCGCCGACATCGCGACACCGCCTGCCGCCCACCGACGCACGAACCGGGCCGCGTCGAAGGCCGGTGCGACCCCGGCGAGCATGCAGTGCCACGTCATCGCCGTCGGCAGCCGGAGGCCGACGGTGACGCGCGTGCAGTCCCACGCGAAGGGCGACACGACACCGGTCTGGACGTGCGCGACGTCGAAGCCGCCCTCGACGAGCCGGCGGCGCAGCTCCTTCGGGGCCCACGGGTTGACGGGCAGCTCCCACGGCATCCGGGCGGCGAGGCGGTGCACGGGGACACCGTCGACGACCGTCACCTCGCCGTGCATCTGCCCCTCCGGCCCGCGCGTCGCGGTGAACGCCTCGACCTCGTGGCCGAGCGCGAGCAGCTGCTGGGCGAGGTCGTGGGTCTGCACCTCGATGCCGCCGAGCCGCGGCAGGTAACAGTCGGACAGCAGCGCCACCTTCACGGGTCACACTCTGTCATGGGCCAAGATGGGGCCGATGCCGCACACTCTGGTCGCCTTCCACGCCCACCCCGACGACGAGGCCCTGCTCACCTCGGGCACGATGGCGCGCGCCGCCGCGGAGGGGCACCGCGTCGTCGTCGTCGTGGCCACCGACGGCGAGCTCGGCCTCGCCGCGAGCGAGTTCACCGGTGAGGGCCGGCTCGGCGCCACCCGCATGGACGAGCTGCGCACGAGCGCCCGGGCCCTCGGCGTCGCTCGCGTCGAGCACCTCGGCTATGCCGACAGCGGTCTCGGTCCGGAGGTCGCCCCCGACCCGCCGGGCTCGACGCGGTTCGTGCGCGCCGACGTCGAGGAGGCCGCGACGCGCCTGGCCGCGATCCTGCGCGAGGAGGAGGCCGACGTGCTGCTGCACTACGAGCCGAACGGCGGGTACGGCCACCCCGACCACAAGAAGGTCCACGAGGTCGGGGCCCGGGCGGCCGAGATCGCCGCCACGCCGACGGTGCTCGAGGCGACGGTGCCGCGCGACACGATCTGCCGGGCCATCGACCTCGCCGCGAAGGTCTACCGGTTCCCGCCCGAGTTCGACCGGTCGAGCTTCGACCGGGCGTTCTCAGCCCGCAGCGAGATCACCCACCGCATCAGCGTCCGCCGCCACATCGCGGCCAAGCGCGCCTCGATGCGCGCCCACGCCTCCCAGGCGAGCGCCGACGGCGGCGCCGACCGGACGCTCGCCGCGTTCCTGCGCATCCCCCGCCCCCTCTACGACCTCGTCTTCGGTCGCGAGTGGTTCGTCGACCGGTCGCTGCCGCCGGGCAGCCCGGTGCGACGCGACGTCTTCGACGGCCTCGACTGACGCCGCGCCACCGCTCCGCCCGTGCGCCGACGCGGGCGGTGTGAGACCGGTCGCGGACGCCGGCCACGGCGTCGCGGCAGCACGATGATGAAGGGGTGAGGTGGCGTCGACGCGTACCCACGCTCTTCTTCCTCGCCTCCGCAGGCCTGCTGGGCGGCGGAGCCGTCGTCGCCGTCGCCGGGCTACGCACGGGGAGCGACGCCTGGACCGAGGCGGCACGCACCCTGTGGCTCGCCGCGACGGTGCTCGGCCTCGCCGCGTCGTGCTGGACGACGGCCCGGGCCCTGCTCGCCCGACGCGCCAGCGTCGACGTCGTGGCCGTCCTCGCCCTCGCCGGCGCCCTCTGGGTCGACGAGGCCTTCGCCGGCGCGATGATCACCTTCATGCTCGCGAGCGGCCAGCTGCTCGAGGCACGGGCCGCCGCGCGAGCCGACCGCGACCTGCGCCTGCTCGTCGAGCGGACCCCGCGCACGGCCCGCCGCCGCGGGGCCTCGTCGGTCGACGTCGTGCCGGTCGAGCACGTGGCTCGGGGCGACGTCCTCCTCGTGGGCACCGGGGAGGTGGTCCCGGTGGACGGCCGGGTGCTCGGCCCGGCGAGCCTCGACGAGTCCGCCCTGACCGGCGAGCCGATGCCGGTCGAGCACCCGCCCGGCGACGACGTGCGCAGCGGCGTCGTCAACGCCGGACCGCCGGTCGACCTCGTCGCGACGACCGTCGCCGCCGACTCGACCTACGCGCACGTCGTCCGCCTCGTCGAGCAGGCGCAGGCCTCCTCGGCGCCGCTCGTGCGCACGGCGGACCGGTTCGCGGCGCTGTTCGTGCCCCTGACGCTGGTCGTCGCCGGCCTCGCGTGGTGGCTCGGCGGCACGCCGGTGCGGGCCGTGGCCGTGCTCGTCGTGGCGACCCCGTGCCCGTTGCTGCTCGCCGCCCCGGTCGCCGTCATGTCGGGCGTCTCGCGAGCCGCGCGGGTCGGCGTCGTCGTCAAGGGCGGGGCCGCGCTCGAGGGGCTCGCGGCCGGGGAGGTCATGCTCTTCGACAAGACCGGCACCCTGACCCACGGGCGGCCAGAGGTCACGTCGGTCGTCGTGCCGCCACCCGGACCGGACGCCCGCCCCGACGCGTCGGCGGAGGCCGACATGGTCCGCCTCGCCGCGTCCCTCGACCAGGTGTCGCCGCACCCGCTCGCGAGTGCGGTCGTCGCCGCCGCACGCGACCGGGGCCTGCGCCTGACGCTGCCCACCGACGTCCGCGAGGTGCACGGCTACGGCCTCGAGGGGCACGTCGAGGGGCACGTCGTCCGGCTCGGCAAGGCCGCGTGGACCGTCGGCGCCGAGGTACCCGCGTGGGTGGCCCAGGCCCGGCGACGGGCCGCCCTCGACGGCTGCCTCACGGTGTACGCCTCGGTCGACGACCGGCCGGCCGGCGTGTTCCTCCTCGAGGACCCGGTCCGCGAGGACGCCCCGCGGATGCTGTCGGCGCTGCGCGAGGCCGGCATCGGCCGGACGGTCCTCGTGACGGGTGACCGGCCGGACGTCGCCGAGACCGTCGGGCGGGTCGTCGGCGTCGACGCCGTGCTCGCCGACCGCGACCCCGCGGCCAAGCTCGAGGCGATCCGCGAGGAGTCGACGCGGGCCCGCACGATCATGGTCGGCGACGGCGTCAACGACGCCCCCGCGCTGGCGGCGGCCGGCGTCGGCGTCGCCCTCGCCGCCCGGGGCGCGACGGCGTCGTCGGAGGCCGCCGACGTCGTGCTCACCGTCGACCGCGTGGACCGGCTGGCCGATGCCATCCTCATCGCGCGCCGGTCGCGGCGGATCGCCCTCGAGGCGATCGGTGTCGGGATGGGCCTGTCGATCGTGGCGATGGGTGCGGCGGCGGCGGGACTGCTGGCACCGGCCGCCGGCGCGGTGCTCCAGGAGGCCATCGACGTGCTCGCCATCGCCATCGCGCTGCGGGTGCTGCTGCCGGGGCGGATGCACACGGTGCGGATGTCCGACGCCGACGTCGCCACCGCGCAGCGCCTGCGCGAGGGGCACGTGGTGGCGCTCGCGGCCGTCGAGTCGATCCGCACGGTCGCCGACGGCCTCGACCGCCGCGACCCCGACGTCGCTCCGGTCGTCGCGCTGCTCGCCCGCCTCGAGCGCGACCTCGTGCCGCACGAGCGGGCCGACGAGGACGAGCTGATGCCCATCGTGACCCGCGCCCTGGGGGCACCGGCCGCGCGTGGGCTGCGCCGCACGCACGCGGAGATCGAGCAGCAGGTCGGCCGGCTGCGCCGCCTCCTCGACGACATCACCGACGCGGGACGCGTCCGTCCCGAGGACGTCACCGAGCTGCGTCGGCTGCTCTACGGCCTGTACGCCGTGTGCCGGCTGCACAACGCGCAGGAGGAGGAGGGGGCCTTCGCGCTCGTGCCGCACACCGCGGGCACGCCCGTGGCACAGGCCGCCCCGACGCCACGACAGCCGTGACGCGTCGGGGCCCGGCACCGCCGGACGACCGTCGGTCACCGCGGTGCAGCGCCACCGGCGTGTCCCGCCGCGTGTCGCCGCCCGTCGGCGACCAACGGTCGTCGGTGGGAACGCCGGCGACCCGCCTCCGCCGCCTCAGGCGTCGGTGGGGCGCTCGAAGACGACCGCCATCGGGGTCTGCTCCGAGCCCTGGCCGAGCGGGTTGTCGGCGAACATCAGCTCGTAGCGCTCCTTGGAGCCGGGGGCGTCCTTGCCGAGCACGTTGCGGCCGATGTCGTTGGCGTCCATGACGACCGTGCCGCCGAAGGTGGACCGCCACGGCTCGGGGACGCGCTCGCGGATCGCCGCCGAGATGCGCGCCGCGACCTCGTCGGGGTCCTTCGGGCCGAGCTTGGCCGACACGTTCGCCGGGTACACCGAGTACTCGGTCGGGCCGTCGATGGCGCGGATGTCGCCGCCGACGAGCTCGTAGAACAGGCCCTTGCGCCCGATGAGCTTGCCGACGAACCCGCCTGCGGCAGCGAAGACCACGCGCGGCAGCCCGGCCTCCTCGATGGCCAGCTGCATCGTGAACGGCGACCCGAGGCCGATGCCCGCCGGCGTCCGCGTGACGTAGCGGGACAGCACGCGTGCGGACCGGCCGACCTTGATGTCCCAGATGAAGTACGAGCGGCCCTGGGTGATGGCGACGATCTTCTCGGAGATGAAGTAGTACCAGCGGCCGGTCGTGACGGCGGCGTGCTCCTCCCCCGCGGTGGGCAGGCCGTCGAAGAAACGCGTGACGTAGGACAGCGCCTTGTCGACGAGCGGGTCCTCGCGGGAGAACAGCTCGGTGCGCAGCGGGTAGCGACGCACGGGCGTGCCGTCGTCGGTGGTGAGGTCGAGCTGCTTGCGGGCGTTCGGCTCGTAGTCGGTCTTGACCCGCGGCTCGCCCTCGGGCTCCGGCTCGCGCTCGTCGAAGAACTCCTGGAGCCAGAGCTCGAGGTTGAGCAGGCGCCACACCGTGCCGGAGTCGACGGTGTTGGTGCCCTTGATCCAGCCCTCGAAGGCCTCGAGCACGGCCGTCTGGTCGACATAGGGACGGTTCGCGAACGACTCGGACAGGAACTCGCCGTAGATGTGGTTCTTCAGCACCATGAACCACTCGTCCTGCGGCGTGACGGCCCCGACCTTGTCGCGGCGGTCGAGCACCGAGTCGGGCACGAGCCCGCGGACCGACTCGCGCAGCACCCGCTTGCCCACCCCGGCCGTGACGAAGGCCTCGTCGGGCAGCGAGAAGACGAACCGGGCCAGGTCGCGGTCGACGAACGGCATCCGCACCTGCACCCCGGTGGCGCGCGCGTTGCGATCGGCGACGCGCAGGCGCGCCGGCAGCGAGCCGCGCAGGAGGTCGTCGAGCAGCCGGGCACGCAGGCTGGAGTCCTCGGACACGAACTGCTCCGACGCGTGCGCCGCGACGAAGGTGCGCGACAGCAGCGACTCGACCGGGATCCGGCGACGCCGGCGCAGCCGGTCGGTCACGAGCGGGCGGCCACGGCGCAGGAGGACCTCGGCGGAGCGTCCGAGCTCGGACGCCGCGGCGCGCGTGTCGTGGGCCCGCAGCTCGCGCAGGTGCACGAGGTGGTGGGCCCCGAAGCCGGCGAGCAGCTCGTCGGTGCCGGTGCCGTCGAGGACGACACCGTCGAGCGCTGCGGCCTCGCGCAGCAACCGGTACTGGGTGTAGGCGCCCGAGGAGGCGATCGGCTCCTCCTGGGCGCGGACCAGCTCGCGCATGTCCTTCTTGAACTCGGCGGAGGTCGGCTCGACGCGGTGGGCGTCGACCCGGTCGCCGACCGCGCCGAGCACGGCCGCGACGTGGGCGGACTCGTCGGCGGCGGTGCCGGGGTAGGCCGCGGTCCACGCGTCGACGCCGTCGGGGGCCACGCCGGTGCGGCCGTCGTTCCCGGCGAGCAGCGCCGTGAGCGCGGCCGAGCCGATCCCTCCGGACAGCGTCGTGCCGACGCGTCCGTCGGAGCCGACACGGCGGCGCACCGCGGTGGCCAGCTGCTCGCGCAGCTGGGTCGCGAGCTCGGGCGACCACGGGCGGGGCGCGCGGGCGGCGTCCTGGAGCTGGGTGCGCAGGTGCGACCAGCCGGTGCGCTCGGGCGTCTCGGCGTCCGCGCGCAGCGTCACGACCTCACCGGGCAGCACGCGCTCGATGCCGGCGAAGAAGGTGTCGGGGCCGTCGTCGTGGACCCCGAAGCGCAGGTAGCGGTAGACGGTGCGCTCGTTCGGGCGCCGGTCGTAGCGGTCGCTCGCGAGGATGCCGCGGATGTCGCTGGACACCAGCCAGCCGCCGTCGATGTGGCAGAGGTACAGCGGTCGCGTACCGAACGCGTCGCGTGCCGCCGACAGGGCGGCGGTCTCGGCGTCCCAGACGACGACGGCGAACTCGCCGCGCAGGCGGTCCAGCCCCGAGGGGCCCCACTCGACCCAGGCGGCGAGGGCGACCTCGGCGTCGGCGCCGGAGGCGAGGTCGTGCCCGAGGGTCGTCAGCTCGGAGCGGACGTCGGCCGTGTCGAGCAGGTCGCCGTCGAGGACGAGGGTGTGTCGGCCGGTGGGCGTCCGGGCCACGGACGCGTCGGCCGTCGCGCCGCCGACCGGGCGCAGCGCGAGCGCGACGCCGCCGGAGGTGACCACCGTGACCTCGGCGTCCCCGGCCGCGTGACCGCAGTCGGCCATCCGCCGCACGAGGTCGCCGTCGCCGTCAGCCCCGAGATGACCGCTGATTCCACACATGGGCTCTACCCTAGTGTCGGCCGATCCGCTCGCCGAGCCGCCACGGCCAGCGCACCAGCAGCCACAGCACGAGCGACCCGAGCAGCACCGACCCGACGACGTCGCTGAGCCAGTGGAAGTGCAGCCAGAGCAGCGCGAGCACGACGAGGAGCGTCCAGCCCGCAGCCGTCGCCCACGCCGCCCGGCGTCGGTGCGGCCGCAGCCGCGACACGAGCTCGGCGAGCACGCCGGCGCAGACGAGCGCGGTGGCCGTGTGACCCGAGGGGTAGGAGCCGTCGTGGGCGAAGACGTAGGCGTACCCGGGGGACGGTCGGTCGATGACGGCCTTGCCGAGCAGGACCGTCGCCGTGAGCACCGCGACCGCCGGCAGCGCCATGACGGCCGGTCCGACGCGTCGGCTGCGCAGCCACTCGAGCGCGACGACGACGAGCACCACCGCGACGCCGACGGCCGGGGTCGCGACGTCGACGACGAGCAGCGCGAGCAGGCGGGGCAGCACCGGCCCGCCGTTCTCGCCCGGGGTCAGCGCGAAGACCGCGTCGTCGATGCGCACGGTCGGGCCGCCCCGGACGACGCTGGCCGTGACGAGCGCGAGCCCGATCGCGAGCAGGAGGGGCACGATCGGCCCGAGCAGCCCGGTGGGTCGGCGCCGGTCACCCGGTCGAGCGGCGGGACGCGCAGGGGACGGGTCGTCGTACCCGTCGCCGCTCACTCCCACTCGATGGTGCCCGGCGGCTTGCTCGTGACGTCGAGGACGACGCGGTTGACCTCTTCGACCTCGTTGGTGATGCGCGTCGAGATCGTCGCCAGGACGTCGTAGGGCACCCGCGCCCAGTCGGCGGTCATGGCGTCCTCGGAGGCGACGGGGCGCAGCACGACCGGGTGGCCGTACGTGCGGCCGTCGCCCTGGACGCCGACCGAGCGGACGTCGGCGAGCAGCACGACGGGGCACTGCCAGATGTCGCGGTCGAGGCCGGCCTTGGTCAGCTCCTCGCGGGCGATCGCGTCGGCCCGGCGCAGCACCGCGAGGCGCTCGGCGTCGACGGCCCCGATGATGCGGATGCCGAGACCCGGGCCGGGGAACGGCTGGCGCCACACGATGACCTCGGGCACGCCGAGCTCGAGGCCGACCTGGCGCACCTCGTCCTTGAAGAGCGTGCGCAGCGGCTCGATGAGCGAGAACTGGAGGTCGTCGGGCAGGCCGCCGACGTTGTGGTGGCTCTTGATGTTGGCCGCGCCCTCGCCACCCCCGGACTCGACGACGTCGGGGTAGAGCGTGCCCTGGACGAGCCACTTGACGGGGTGCTCCTCGTCGCCGCGGTCGTGGACGACGTCGCGCGCCGCCTGCTCGAAGACGCGGATGAACTGCTCGCCGATGATCTTGCGCTTCGTCTCGGGGTCGGTGACCCCGGCGAGCGCGTCGAGGAAGCGCTCGCGCGCGTCGACGACGACGAGGTCGACGCCGGTGGCCTCGACGAAGTCCTTCTCGACCTGCTCGGCTTCTCCCTCGCGGAGCAGGCCGTGGTCGACGAAGACGCACGTCAGCTGGTCGCCGACGGCCTTCTGCACGAGGGCCGCCGCCACGGAGGAGTCGACGCCGCCGGAGAGGGCGCAGAGCACGCGGTCCTGCCCGACCTGCTCGCGGATCGACTCGACGAGGTCGCCGACGACGTTCGAGGCGGTCCACTCGGGGGCGATGCCGGCGCCCTTCCAGAGGAAGTTCTCGAGGACGCGCTGGCCCTGCTCCGAGTGCAGCACCTCGGGGTGCCACTGGACGCCGTAGAGGCGGCGCGCGTCGTCCTCGATGGCCGCGACGGGCGTGCCGGCGGTGGACGCCGTGACGGTCGAGCCCTGCGGGGCCTCGGTGACGGAGTCGCCGTGCGACATCCAGACGACCTGGCTCGCCGGCTGCCCGGAGAAGAGCGTGGACCCGGTGCCGCTGATGGCGGCGTCGGTCTTGCCGTACTCGCGGGCGCCGGTGCGCGCGACGGTGCCGCCGAGGGCCTGGGCCATCGACTGGAAGCCGTAGCACATCCCGAACACGGGGACGCCGGCCTCGAGCAGCGCCGGGTCGAGCCGCGGGGCGCCGTCCTCGTACACCGAGCTGGGCCCGCCGGACAGGATGATCGCGGCCGGCTCCTTGGCGAGCATGTCGCTCACCGACATGGAGTGCGGCACGACCTCGCTGTACACGTTCGCCTCTCGCACCCGGCGGGCGATGAGCTGGGCGTACTGGGCGCCGAAGTCGACGACGAGGACGGGATGGCTCTGCAGGTCGTGCGCGTCGGTCACGCGGACAGCCTAGTGGCTCCCGGCGGACGCTCCTGACCCGCTCAGGCCCCGGCGTCCGCGGGCGCGCCGTCGCCGGCGACGTGGGTGCCAGCGAGGAGTCCTTCGATCTCGGCGCTGTTGCGGCGCTCGGCGACCCACGGCACGACGGGCACGAACCCGGCGAGGAGGTTCTTGATGATGCGCACCATGCTCCACCCCGCCTTGAGGCCGAGGTTGGCGACCGACGCCGCGTAGCCCATGTAGATGATGCCGTGGATCGGGCTCCAGTACTGCGTCAGCAGGTTCGTCTGGTGCAGGGCGTACTTCATGATCATCTCGAGGATGAGGACGAACAGCGCGATGCCGGCGACGATCGCCATGACACGGTAGACGGACAGGGCCGAGCGGATCTGCTTCGGCTTGGCCAGGGCCTGTGGGTAGGTGCTCACGTCGTGGCGCTCTCTCTCGTGCGGTCGGTCGTGCTGGGAATCGGGGTCGAGGGGGCGAGGTCCTCGTCCTTCTCGCCGTCCTCCTCGGCGCGGAGCATCTTCCACCACATCCAGATCGCGAAGACACCGAAGACCCACCACTGCACGGCGTAGGCCGCGTTGCGCAGGTTGAGCGGGGTGTCGAGGCTCGGTGGCGGCACGCGCGTCAGGGCCGGGTCGGTCACGGCTGCTCCGGACGCGCCCGTCGCGCCCGTCGCGCCCGTCGCGCCCGACGCGTCGGTGCCGGGGTGCTCGGCCGAGGCGAACACGACGGCGTCGTAGAGCTCACCGGGCCACTCGTTGACGAGCTCGGCGAGGTCGATGGAGCGACGCTGCCGGCCCTCGAGGGGGTCGCCGGTGCGGGGGGACTCCCCGGGGCCGAGCGTGCCGAGGACCGTGACGGTCCCGGTGGGGGGCGCCGGCACCGCGGTCGGGGTCCCGGAGACGAAGCCGCGCAGCACGGCCACCGTGCCCGCGCCGGTGTCGAGCGGGGTGACGACCCACGAGCCGCTGCGCGTGCCGAGGCGTCGGTCGACGACGACGAACGAGCGGGACGCGTCGTAGCGGCCCGTGACGGTCACGGGACGGTTCGACAGCTCCGGCGCGAAGGCGCGGTGCGGCGCCGTGACCGCAGAGAGCGGTTCGCGCGTCATCGTCGCGGCGGCCGCGATCGCGTCCTGCCGTCCGCTGTCGCGCGCGACGCCGAGCTGCCACATCCCGAGCAGCACGCACGCCGCCACGACGACGAGCAGGCCCGCGAGGGAGCCCGCCCAGCGCGGGATGAGCAGTCGCCGGAACACCTCCCAAGGGTAGGTCACCGACCCCTGTGCCCCCGACGCCGACCCGGTGGCGCCTCCCTCGGGGCGGGTCGTCCGTGGAGGCGCGTCGGAGCGCGTCGTGCCAGACTCTGGCGCATGCACGGCCGGTCGACCCCTCACACCCACGGTGCCACCCCCGGCGCGCGCCCCGTGGCGCGTGCCGCCCTCGGCGTCGGCACGGCACTGGTGGCCCTCCTGCTCACCGGGTGCGGCGTCACCGACATCCCGTCGGCGCCGAAGACCGTGACGGTCCTCGTCGACCCGCCCAGCAGCTCCGCTCCGAGCGCCCCCGCCACCGAGACCCCCGTGCCGACCCAGACGGCCCCGTCGACCGCGGTGCCGACCGCCCTCGCGGCCGGTGCCCAGCGCGGCGCCCCGCACTCCTTCGCCGAGGCGGCGGCCCGGGTCGCCGGTGCCAAGCCGGCGGCCGACGTCACCTCGGCCTTCGTCAGCCCGAGCGGCAACCTGCGCTGCGTCGTCACCGGCGGTGCGCCCGCCCCCGCGTGCGAGGTCGTCGCCGGACGCGTCCCGCCGCCACGTCCCGACCTGTGCCCCTCCGGTGGGCCGACCGACGTCGGTCGCATCGAGCTGACCGACCACGGGGCGGTGCCCGTGTGCAACAGCGACACCGTCACCCACGCCGACGTCCCGACGCTCACGTACGGCTCGCGCACCTCGGCGCCCGGCCCGGTCCAGTGCGTCAGCGAGGAGTCCGGCGTCACGTGCATCGACCAGACCCACCAGCACGGTTTCTTCCTGGCGCGGCGCACCTTCGTCACGTTCTGAGCAGCCGCCGGCGACGGACGGCGTCGCGGGACCACCCCTGAGCGACACGTAGGATTGGGGCTCACGACCTCCGGACGGCCGGACGCAGGCCGTGGACGACCTGCCAACCCGACGACCGAGGGGCCGCCGTGGCGCACCTGCTCATCCTCCACCTCGTAGCAGCGGTCGTCGCACCCCTGCTCGCGCGGTACCTGCGGGCCAAGGCCTTCGCGGTGCTGTCCCTCGTGCCGGCCGTCTCGTTCGTCTGGTTGCTCTCGGTGGCGGGCGAGGTCCGCGACGGGCACGGACCCGTCGAGTCGGTGCCGTGGGTGCCGGGACTCGGACTCGACCTGGACTTCCGCCTCTCGACCCTGCAGTGGGTGCTCGCGCTGCTCGTCACCGGCATCGGGGCCCTCGTCCTGCTCTACTGCACGTGGTACTTCGCCGACGACGACCCGACGATCTGGCGGTTCTCGTCGGTCTTCACGGCCTTCGCCGGCGCGATGCTCGGCCTCGTCCTCACCGACAACTTCCTCGTGCTCTACATCTTCTGGGAGCTGACGACGGTCCTGTCGTACCTGCTCATCGGGCACAACCCGGCCAGCTCCACCAACCGTCGCGCCGCGATGCAGGCCCTCGTCGTCACGACGTTCGGCGGCCTGGCGATGCTCGTGGGCATCATCGCCCTCGGCGTGCACCACACGTACTCGATCTCGGGGCTGCTCGCCGACCCGCCGCCGCTCGACGCCGTCACCGTGGCCGCCGTCGTGCTGCTGCTCGTCGGCGCGCTGTCGAAGTCGGCGCTCGTGCCGTTCCACTTCTGGCTGCCGGGCGCGATGGCCGCCCCGACGCCGGTCAGCGCCTACCTGCACGCCGCCGCGATGGTCAAGGCCGGCGTCTACCTCGTCGCCCTGCTCGCGCCGGCCTTCGCCGGGGCGCCGGCGTGGCACGTCCTGACGCTCGGGCTCGGTCTGCTGACGATGGCGGTCGGCGGCTGGCGCGCGCTGCGCCAGCACGACATCAAGCTGCTCCTCGCGTACGGCACGGTGAGCCAGCTCGGCTTCATGGTCGCCGTCGCCGGGCTCGGCACGCGCACGGCGGGACTGGCGGCTCTCGCCCTCGTCGTGGCGCACGCCCTCTTCAAGTCGACCCTCTTCCTCACCGTCGGCGTCGTCGACAAGGCCACCGGCACCCGCGACCTGCGCGAGCTGTCCGGCGTCGGGCGGCGGCTGCTGCCGGTCTCGGTGCCGGCGACCCTCGCGGGGCTGTCGATGGCCGGCGTCGTGCCGCTCGCGGGATTCGTGAGCAAGGAGAGCGCGCTCGAGTCGCTGTGGCAGGACGTCGAGACCGGCGTGCCGCTGCCCCCGGCCTTCGGCTGGCTCGCCATCCTCGGGGTCGTCGTCGGGTCGGCGCTCACCGCGGCCTACACGGCCCGCTTCCTCTGGGGGACGTTCGCGACGAAGCCCGGCGTGGCCCCGACGCGCGTCACCGTGCCGCACCCGGGGTTCGTCCTCGCGCCGCTGCTGCTCGGCACCGCGAGCCTGCTGCTCGGCCTCCTCGCGCCGCTCGAGTCGCCGTGGCTCATGCCCTACGCCGAGACCCTCCCGCAGGGGGCGGAGCCCGAGCCGCTCGCCCTCTGGCACGGCGTCACGGTGCCGCTGCTGCTGTCGCTGCTGTCGATCGCCGTGGGCCTCGTCCTGTTCTGGCGGCGCGACGCCGTCGCGCGGGTCCAGTCGGAGGTGCCCGCCCTCGTCGACGGCGAGCGCGCCTTCGCGCGGACGCTGCGCTGGGTCGACCGCGGCGCCGTCGAGACCACCGCCGTCACCCAGCGCGGCTCGCTGCCGATCTACCTCACCGGCATCCTGCTCGTGTTCGTGCTGCTGCCCGGCCTCGCCGCCGTCACGCAGGGCACCCTGCCGTCGGTCCGCTTGTGGGACAACGCCGGTCAGGCCGTCGTGGGACTGCTCGTCGTGGCGGCCGCGGTGCTCGTCCTCGTCACCCGGCGACGCCTCACGGCCGTCATGCTCGTCGGGGTCACCGGATACGGCGTCTCGACGCTCTTCATCGTCCACGGCGCGCCCGACCTCGCCATCACCCAGATGCTCGTCGAGACCGTGTCGCTCGTCGTGTTCGTCCTCGCGCTGCGGCGGCTCCCGACGAAGTTCACCCGCCACCCGCACTCGCCCGCCCGCACGTGGCGGCTCGGGCTCGGCCTCGCAGTCGGCTGCGCTGTCGGCGCGATCGCGCTCGTCGCGTCGGGCGGACGCACCACCGAGCCGGTCTCGGCCGGGTTCCCCACGCAGGCCTACGAGTTCGGCCACGGCAAGAACATCGTCAACGTCACCCTCGTCGACATCCGCGCGTGGGACACCCTCGGAGAGGTGTCGGTGCTCGTCGCCGCGGCCACCGGCATCGCGAGCCTCATCTTCGTGCAGACGCGCAACACGCGACTGTCGCGGGCCAGCGCCAAGGGGCTGCCGTCGAGCGACCCGGCCCGCGGCACCTGGCTGGCCGGCGGGCGCACGATGCGCAAGGAGAAGCGCTCGGTGATCTTCGAGGTCGTGACGCGCCTCGTCTTCCACGTCATGCTCGCCGCGTCGCTCTTCCTGCTCTTCTCCGGCCACAACCAGCCCGGGGGCGGGTTCGCCGGGGGCCTCGTCGCGGGCCTGGCGCTCGTCGTGCGCTACCTCGCCGGCGGCCGGTACGAGCTCGACGAGGCCGCGCCGTTCGACGCCGGGCTCGTCGTCGGGCTCGGGCTGCTCGTCGCCGTCACCTCGGCCCTGGCACCACTCGCGTTCGGCGGCACGATCCTCGAGACCACGGCCGTCGACTTCACCCTCTGGCCCTGGGGCGAGGTGCACCTCGTGACGTCGGTGTTCTTCGACGTCGGCGTCTACCTCATCGTCGTCGGCATGATGCTGGACATCGTCCGCAGCCTGGGCACGGGCATCGACCGGCAGATCGCCGAGGAGGCCGGCGCCGGGGCCGACGCCGGGGCCGCGGCCCCCGTCGCGGCATCGGTCAGCGGCGCGTCGTCCACCGGGGAGGTGCGCCCGTGACCGCGCTCGCCCCGTCGCTCGCCCCCTCCCTCATCGAGAGCACCCTCGAGCCGAACCTCACCCTCGTGCTCGTCACCGTCGGCCTCGTCGCCGCCGGCACCGCGCTCGTCCTCGACCGCAGCCTCGTGCGGGTCCTGCTCGGCGTCGTCCTCATCGGCAACGGCGTCGCCGTCCTCTACCTCGTCGTCAGCGGGCGCGCGGGCCGGGCGCCGTTCGTCGGCGAGGACCCGGCCTCGATCAGCGACCCTCTCCCCCAGGCGATGGTCCTCACGGCGATCGTCATCAGCCTCGCCACCGTCGGTTTCCTCCTCGCGCTGTCCTACCGGCTCTGGCAGATCTCGGGCACCGACGACGTGCCCGACGACGCGGAGGACGCCCGCATCCAGCGGCTGGCCGAGGCCGACGCGACGTCGGAGACCTACGACCCGTCCGAGGTGTCGACGACGACCTCCGACGAGGACGCCCAGGAGGACGCCGACGAGGACGACGACGCCGACATCCGCGTGGACGCCCGTCAGGACGTTCCTACGGATGCCACCCGAGGAGACGCCCGTGGCTGACCCGACCCTCGCGAGCGCCGCCCTCGTCGGCGCCGACCTCGTGCCCAACCTGCTGCCGATGCCGGTCCTGCTGCCGCTGCTCGGTGCGGCCCTGACGCTGGCGCTGCGTCGCTCCCCGCGGCTGCAGCGGTCCACGAGCATCGCCGTGCTCACCGCCACCGTCGCGGTCGCCGGCGTGCTCGTCTGGCAGACCGACGCGAACGGGCCGCAGGTGCTGTGGCTCGGCGCCTGGCAGGAGCCGCTCGGCATCTCCCTCGTCGCCGACCGGCTCAGCGCCCTCATGCTCCTCGTGTCGGGCGTCGTGACGCTGCTCGTCCTGCTCTTCGCCATCGGGCAGGGGCACGCCGACGAGGAGGAGGACGACGAGAGCACGCCGCTGTCGATCTTCCACCCCACCTACCTCGTGCTCTCCGCGGGCGTGGCCAACGCGTTCCTCGCCGGCGACCTGTTCAACCTCTTCGTCGGCTTCGAGATCCTGCTGTTCAGCTCCTACGTCCTGCTGACCCTCGGCGGTTCCGCGGCCCGCATCCACGCCGGCACGACGTACGTCGTCGTCAGCCTCATCAGCTCGGCGCTCTTCCTCGTCGGCATCGCCGCGGTCTACGCCGCGACGGGGACCGTCAACATGGCGCAGCTCGCGATCCGCATCGAAGGGCTCGCGCCCGGCGTCGCGCTCGTCCTCCAGCTGACGCTGCTCACCGCCTTCGCCATCAAGGCGGCCGTCTTCCCGATGTCCGCGTGGCTGCCCGACAGCTACCCCACCGCGCCGGCGCCGGTCACCGCGGTCTTCGCCGGCCTGCTGACCAAGGTCGGCGTCTACGCGATCATCCGCACCCAGACCCTGCTCTTCCCCGACTCGCCGCTGCAGGGCCTGCTCATGTGGGCGGCCCTGCTGACGATGGTCGTCGGCATCCTCGGGGCGGTCTCGCAGACGGGCCTCAAGAGGATCCTGTCGTTCACGCTCGTGAGCCACATCGGCTACATGATCTTCGGCATCGCGCTGTCCAGCACGCAGGGCACGGCCGGCGCGATCTTCTACGTCGCGCACCACATCACGATCCAGACCGCGCTCTTCCTCGTCACCGGCCTCGTCGAGCGCTACGCCGGCACCACGTCGCTCGACCGCCTCGGCGGCCTGGCCGCGTCGGCCCCCGTGCTCGCCGTGCTCTTCTTCGTCTCGGCGATGAACCTCTCGGGCATCCCGCCGCTGTCGGGGTTCCTCGCCAAGATCGGCCTGCTCGACGCCGGCATCGCGCTCGGCACGCCGCTGGCCTGGGTGCTCGTCGTCGGCGGCGTCGTCAC
>JAEWFB010000503.1 GCA_023389095.1 Actinomycetes bacterium | reverse complement strand
GGAAGAGGACGCCGCAGTCGATGACGAGCAGGCGGCCCTTCGTCTCGACGACGGCCATGTTGCGACCGACCTCGCCGAGCCCGCCGAGCGCGACGACCCTCAGGCCGTTGTCGGGGAGGGCGGGTGGCGCGGTCAGCTCGGGGTGAGGGTGGCTCACAGGTGTCCTGTCGTGTCGGGGGTGCTGCACGGCGCGCGGGCGCCGGCAGGTGTTTCAGGTCGTGGTCATCCGGCGACCGCCGCGAGCGCGTCGCGCAGCAGCGCGGTCTGGTCGTCGTCGGCGGCGACGAGCGGGAGCCGGACGGTGGGCGTCTCGATGACGCCCTGGAGGGCGAGCGCGGCCTTGGCCATGATGGCGCCCTGGGTGACGTTCATGACCGCGTCGACGATCGGGGCGAGGCGCCGGTGGACGCCTCGGGCGTCGTCCCAGCGTCCCTCGACGACGGCATCGGCCATCTCGCGGTAGACGGCGGGGACGACCTGCGAGGTGACCCCGACGAAGCCGACCGCACCGTTGACGAAGTGGAAGAGGTTCATGGCGTCGTCGCCGGAGTACCAGGCCAGGCCGGTGCGCTCGATGAGGTCACCGGCGAGCCAGAGGTCGGCGCGGGCGTCCTTGACCGCGACGATGCGCTCGTGCTCGGCGATCCGCAGGTAGGTGTCGCGGGCGATCGGGATGCCGGAGCGGCCCGGTATGTCGTAGACCATGACGGGCAGGTCGCTCGCATCGGCCAGGGCCGTGAAGTGGGCGACGAGACCGGCCTGCGGCGGCTTGTTGTAGTACGGCGTGACGGCGAGCACGGCGTCGGCGCCGGCCTTGGCCGCGGCCTGCACCGACTCGACGCTCTTGGCGGTGTCGTTGCTGCCGGCTCCGGCGATGACGACGGCGCGCTCGCCGACGGCCTCGATGACGGCTCGGAGCAGCTCGTCCTTCTCGGTGGCCGACGTCGTCGGCGACTCGCCCGTGGTGCCCGAGACGACGAGGCCGTCGTGGCCGGCGTCGACGAGGTGGGCCGCGACGCGCTGCGCCGCGTCGAGGTCGACGGAGCCGTCGGCGCGCATGGGCGTGACCATCGCGGAGAGAACACGTCCGAGCGCGGGTGCGGCAGCCATGGGGCCAAGGTTAGCGCCCACCCGCCCGGGCCATCGAGACGCCCACGCCGCGTCCTCCGGCCGCCGGCCCCGGGCGCGACATCACCCGGGCACGACGCGAGGCACTACTCGCTCGGGGGTCCGAGTAGTGCCTCGCACCGGGTACATCGCGGCGGCCGCCCCGGCGTTACAGCCCGGGAGGCAGCTCACCCACGCGCCACCCTGCTGCGCTCGTAGCCGACCCACGTGAACCCGTCGTGCGGGTCGCGGGCCGTCTCGGACCAGTCGGCGGCCTCGATCTCGGGGAAGGTGACGGAGCCCTCGGGCGCCTGGTCGACCTCGGTGACGAGCAGCCGCGTCGCGAACGGCATCGCCAGGCGGTAGATCTCTCCCCCGCCGACGACGAACACCTCGTCGGCCGGGCCGGCGAGCGCGAGCGCCTCCTCGAGCGAGTGCGCCGTCTCGACGCCGGGGTGGCTCCAGTCCTCCTGGCGCGTCACGACGATGCTGCGCCGCCCGGGCAGCACGCCCATCGAGTCGAAGGTGCGCCGGCCCATGACCATGGGGTGGCCCATCGTCGTGCGCTTGAAGTACTTGAGGTCCTCGCTCAGGTGCCAGGGCATCGTGCGGCCGTCACCGATGACGCCGTTTCGCCCGACGGCGACGATCATCGTCACGTTCGTCATGCCCTCAGCCTGCCAGACGGACGCAGCGGGGCTCAGACGGCGATGGGCGCCCTGATGCCGGGTTCGGCGACGTAGTCGAGCAGCTCGAAGTCGTCGAGGTCGAACGCGTCGATCGAGGTCTTGCCCGGGGTGATGCGCATCGTCGGCAGCGGGTGCGGCGTGCGGGTCAGCTGCAGCCGGGCCTGCTCGAGGTGGTTGAGGTACAGGTGCGCGTCGCCGAGGGTGTGCACGAACTCGCCGGGGACCAGGCCGGTCAGCTGGGCGACCATCTGGGTGAGCAGCGCGTAGCTGGCGATGTTGAACGGCACGCCGAGGAAGATGTCGGCACTGCGCTGGTAGAGCTGGCACGACAGGCGTCGCCTGCCGTCCGCGTCGGGCGGGGAGACGTAGAACTGGAACATCGTGTGGCACGGCGGTAGCGCCATGTCGTCGACGTCGGCGACGTTCCACGCCGACACGATGAGGCGGCGGCTGTCGGGGTTGGTGCGGATCTGCTCGATGACCTTGGCGATCTGGTCGACGCGGCGGCCGTCGGGCGTCGGCCAGGACCGCCACTGGTAGCCGTAGATCGGCCCGAGGTCGCCCGTGGCCGGGTCGGCCCACTCGTCCCAGATGCTGATGCCGCGCTCCTGGAGCCAGCGGACGTTGGTGTCGCCCCGGAGGAACCACAGCAGCTCGCCGATGATCGAGCGCAGGTGCAGCTTCTTGGTCGTCATGGCCGGGAAGCCGTCGGCGAGGTCGAAGCGCATCTGGTACCCGAAAGTGCTGAGCGTGCCGGTGCCGGTCCGGTCGGACTTCTCCTGCCCGTGGGTCAGGACGTGGTCGAGGAGGTCGAGGTACTGCCGCACGCTCCGCAGCGTAACCCCCGGGCCCGACGCCACCGCCCCGCGCCGCGCGGACGTCCCGCCCTCCGGACGACCGTCGCTCGACGCGTCGGTGGTCTGGCCGGCGTGTCGCGCCCGACACGCCGCAGCGGCAGCGGGGCGGCGCACCAACGGTCGTCGGGCGGACGTGTCGTGTGCACCGGGTGGGGTCAGAACCCCACGGGGCTCACACGCGGACGCGTCAGGCGGGGCGGGCTTCCGGCGACGGGGCGCCGGCGGCGAGCTGGTCGACGACGGCGCGGGCAGCGGCGCGACCGGCCCGGTTGGCGCCGATCGTCGACGCGCAGGGCCCGTAGCCGACGAAGTGGACGCGCGGGTCGGCGGTCGCGGTCGTGAACGTGTGCCGGTCGTACGGCGCCCGCAGCCGGATGCCGCCGTGCTCGCTGCGCAGGTGGAGCGGGGCGAGGTGCCCGACGGTCGGGCGGAAGCCGGTGGCCCACAGGATGACGTCCGCGGGCTCGAAGCCGCCGTCGGCCCACCGGACCCCGTCGGGCTCGATGCGCTCGAACATCGGCCGGCGACGGTACGCGCCGAGCTCGGCGGCGCGGGCCTCCTGCGGTCGCAGCGCCAGGCCCGTGACGCCGACGACGCTCTGCGGCGCCAGCCCGCGCGCGACCCGCTCCTCGACGAGCGCGACCGCCTGGCGGCCGGCGTCCTCGGTGAACGGTTCTGTGCGCCAGACCGGTTCGCGGCGGGTGACCCACGTCGTGTGGGCGACCGGAGCGATCTCGCCGAGAATCTGCACGGCCGACGCGCCCCCGCCCACGACGACGACGCGTCGGCCGGCGAGGTCGTCCGGCCCGGTGTAGTCGACGGTGTGCAGGTGTCGGCCGCGGAAGGTCCGGGCCCCGGGATACACGGGCCGGAACGGCGAGCGCCAGGTGCCGGTCGCGTTGACCACCGCGCGCGTCAGCCAGTTGCCGGCCGTCGTGTCGACGCGGAGCAGGCCGTCGGGGTCGTCGTCGACCGCCTCCACGCGCGTCACGCGCACGGGCCGCACGACGGGCAGGTCGAAGTGCCGCTCGTAGGTGGCGAAGTACGCGGGCACGGCCACGTTGGCGCGGCTGCCCGGGACGGCACCGGCGAAGGCGAGCCCCGGCAGGTCGGCCACGCCGTGGACGTCGCGCATCGTCAGGCTGTCCCAGCGGTGCTGCCAGGCGCCGCCGGGCGCGTCGTCGGCGTCGAGGACGACGAAGGGGTCGACGCCGAGGCGCTTCAGGTGGTGCGCCGCCGACAGACCGGCCTGACCCGCACCGATGACGACGACCTCCACGCGTTCCACGTCGGTTGAACGCGCAACCACCGCAGGCTCTTCCCGACGCCGAGGACGCCCACGACGCCCACGACGCCGAGGAAGCGGGGCCGTGCCGCGGCGACCCGGCGAGACGCGTCAGGCGTCGTAGTCGAGCGAGACCTCGTCGGTGACCGGGTGGCTCTGGCAGGCGAGGACGACGCCGGCCTCGACCTCCTCGGGCTCGAGCGCGTAGTTGCGGTCCATCCGAACCTCGCCCGACACGAGCCGGGCGCGGCACGTGCCGCAGACGCCACCGGTGCACGAGTACGGCGCGTCGGGCCGCGCCCGCAGCGTCGCGTCGAGGATCGTCTCGTCCTTGCTCGGCATCGGGATGACGGTGGTGCGGCCGTCGAGGTTGACGGTGACCGTGGCCTCGGGCGGCGCGCCCTCGTCGACGACGACCTTGCGCTTGGGCTCGGTGCCGTCGTCGACGTGGAAGATCTCGTGGTGCACGTGGTGCAGGTCGACACCGCGCTCGCGCAGCAGCGCCTCGGCCCCGGTGACCATGCCGAACGGCCCGCAGAGGTACCACTCGTCGACCGACCCGACGGGCAGGAGCCGGTCGACGATCGCCGTGAGGCGCTCGGCGTCGAGGCGGCCGTGGAAGAGCTCGACGTCCTGGGCCTCGCGGGACAGGACGTTGACGAGGTGGAAACGCCCGGGGAACCGGTTCTTGAGGTCCTCGAGCTCCTCGAGGAACATCACCGAGCTGGTGCGCCGGTTGCCGAACAGGAGCGTCGCGCGCGAGAGCGGCTCCTCCTCGAGGGCCGTGGTCAGCAGCGACAGCACCGGCGTGATGCCCGAGCCCGCCGCGATGGCCACGTGGTGGCGCGCGAGGTCGGGGCGCGTCGGGCACGTGAACGAACCGAGCGGCGTCATGACCTCGACGACGTCACCGGCGGCGACGACGTCGTTCATCCACGTCGACATCCGCCCCTCCGGCACGCGAGCGACGGCGACCCGGCGCAGGTGCTCCATGCCGGCGGCTCCCCGCGACTGGCAGATCGAGTATGACTGGCGCACGTCCTCGCCGTTGATCGTCGCGCGGACGGTCAGGTGCTGGCCCGGCTGGAAGGCGAACTCGTCGGCGAGCTCGTCGGGGACCTCGAAGGCCACCGCGACGGCGTCGTCGGTGAGCCGCTCGACCGACGCGATGCGCAGCGGGTGGAACCGGGCGCGGTGCCGCGCGGGCACGTCACTGCCGGCGGACGCCGGTGCCGCGGCGGCCGCGTCGGTGGCCGCGGCGGTCGAGGCGGCAGGGTCGGTGGTGAGGTCGGTGGTGAGGTCGGTCATTCAGAGGGCCTTGAACTCGTCGAAGGGCTCGAGGCACGCGTTGCAGCGGCGCAGGGCCTTGCACGCGGTCGAGCCGAAGTGGGCGATCTCGGTGGTGTCGTCGGAGCCGCAGCGCGGGCAGGCCACGACGTGGCGGGCCTGGCGCACGAGCACCGGGCCCGACGCGTCGGCCGCCGACACCGGGCCGGGCGGGGCGATGCCGAACCGGTGCAGGGCCTCGCGCCCCTCGTCGGTCATCCAGTCGGTGGTCCACGGCGGGGACAGCAGGGTTCGCACCGTGGCCTCGTAGCCGTGCTCGCGGGCGGCGAAGACGATGCGGTCCGCGATGGCCCCCATGGCCGGGCACCCGCTGTAGGTGGGCGTCACGGTGGCGACGAGCGTCTGCGACACGTCGTCGACCTCGACGGAGCGCAGGATGCCGAGGTCGGCGATGCTGATGACCGGGACCTCGGGATCGGGGATGCGCGAGATCGCCTGCGCGACAGCCGAGTCCGAGGACTCGACGTCTGAGCGCGTGGGCTGTTCGGTGGCCACGGCCGTCACCAGGTTGCCCCGGGGTGGGACCGCGCGATGTGCTGGAGCTCGGCGAGCAGGTAGCCCATCGGGCGGGAGTGGACGCCGTCGCGCCCGCCGCGCGAGCGCCACGACGGGGCCTCGGGCACCGTCAGCGTCGCCTCGGCGAGCACGTCGTGGACCCGGCGCGTCACCGGCTCGTCGAGCGCCGACGGGAGCACGCCGAAGCCGCCGGAGGCGGCTAGAACCGATGCGTCGTCGTCGGCGAACAGCTCTGCGACGTAAGGGGCGACGCGCTCGAGCGCGGCCTGCATGCGCGCGTGCGACTCGTCGGTGCCGTCACCGAGGCGGCAGACCCACAGCGTGGCGTGGTCGAGGTGGTAGCGGACCTCCTTGATCGCCTTGGCGGCGACGCCGCCGACGACGTCGTCGGACGACTCGGCAAGCCGCGTGTGGAGCTCGACCTGGTAGGCGGAGAACCACAGGAGCCGGGCCATCTCGTCGGCGAAGTCGCCACGCTCCTGCTCCACGAGGTGCACGTTGCGCCACTGCCGCTCGTCGCGGACCATCGCGAAGTCGTCCTCGAGGCGGCCGGTGCCGTCCAGCGAGCCCGCGTACGGGTAGAGCGCACGCGCCTGGCCGAGGAGGTCGAGCGAGATGTTGCCGAGCGCCATGTCCTCCTCGATCTGCGGCGCGTTGGTCATCCACTCGGCGAGGCGCTGGGCGTACACGAGGGCGTCGTCGGCCAGGCCCACGAGGTAGTCGGCGGTCGGGACGGGCGAGGTGGTCGCTGCCGACGGCGCCGTCCGTGGCTGCGTGGGCTGGGCGGGCTGGGTGGCGGGCTGGTTCACGTCGGTCACAGGTACTCGACGTCCTCGGGCACGTCGTAGAACGTCGGGTGCCGGTAGATCTTGTCGGCGGCCGGGTCGAAGAACGAGTCCTTCTCGTCGGGGCTGCTCGCCGTGATGTCGTCGGCGCGCACGACCCAGATCGACACGCCCTCCTGGCGGCG
>JAEWFB010000460.1 GCA_023389095.1 Actinomycetes bacterium | reverse complement strand
GGTTGAAGGTCTCGCAGCTCTTGCCCTTGTCCCACTGCCCACCGCGCTCGAGCTGGAGCTCGCGTTCCGACACGTCGTGGGCGACCGAGTACCCGGCCACGCAGGCGAGCGCCTCGTCGTCGGTCCCGACGTAGCGGGCGGTCCGACCGATGACGACCGCGAGCTCGACCTCGTAGTCGGTCTTGACACTGCCCCGGGGGACGAGGACCTGGTCGTCCGGGCCGACGACCGTGTACGGGTCCTTGAGGAAGACCACGGGCTCGGTCGGTGTGGCGGCGCCGGTCTCCTCGGCGTGGTCGCGGTAGTTCAGGCCGATGCAGACCACCTTGCCGGGGCGCTCGACCGGCGGGCCGACCCTCAGGCCGGCTCCGCCGTCGAGGACGGGAAGCTCGCCGCGCCCGAGCGCCACACGCAAGGCCTCCAGAGCGCCTCCCTCGAGTGCCGCACCGTCGAGCCTCGACACGACGGCGCTGCCGTCCCGCACCTGACCGTCCTCGTCGAGAACGGCGACGCGCTCCTGACCCACCTGTCCAACCCTCAGCACCCGCACCGGCTCATCCCATCTGTCTGTGTTCCTGCCTTGGTCCATTCGTAGCATTCATCAGACAAATGTGTCGACCACCGTCCGCGGAGTGTGCAGTCACGGCTCCCGATGCTGCACATCGGCGGCAACGGGCGTACGGTCACCACGGCCAGGACCACACGAGAGCAAGGCGTCCAGCGGGGAGGACGGTCGATGCAGCTCGCGGGCTCAGCGCCCGGCCCGCGTTCTCCGCCGTGCCAAGGTCGACGAGCGCACCGCGCTGACAGCGACCCTCGCGATCCGCCCGCGCCCCCCGCGTCGGCGTCAGGGCAGCTGGAGCCCGGCAGTAGCTTCTGCGAGCTCGCCCTCCTGGGCGTCAGGCGGCGGTCCGGGAGGCCTCCGGCGCTGTCCGCCGACCCGTGGCAGCGGCCAGGACACTCGCGTTGGGCAGGGAGAACAGGCCGTCCTCGGTGATGATCTCGGTGTACGTGAGGCCGATGCCGACCACCCGGCCGTGGTACTCGCCACCGAGGGCGCCGGACTTGAGCACGATCCACGAGCCGACCTCGAAGGGCCGTGACGTCAGCAGCACGAGGCCGGCGAAGAGGTTGGCCAGTGCCTGCTGGGCGGCGATGCCGATGACGACACCGGTGATCGCTCCGGAGAGGAGCAGCTTCTCGATCGGCACGTGCAGCACGGTGAGCGCCAGGACCCCGACGAGGACGTAGCCGATCATCGTGACCCAGAGACGCAGGTTCGACGCCGTGCCGGCGCTGGCACGGGCCCCGACGACACGCGCGAGCTCGTTCGCGGTGGAGCGGACGGCGATGGCGGCACTGACGGCGAAGACGACAGCGCCGAGGACGGTGATCAGACGCGGGGTCAGCTGCGGTGACTGCGGCTCGCCGAACGTGGCGACGACGACGAGCACGACGAACGAGAAGGCTGCGGCGGCGCCGGCCCGGCGCAGGTCAGCGCGAGCACGCAGTGCACTGGTGGTGGCGAGCAGGGACAGCTTCACAGTCAGAGGACCTCCGGTGGTCGGGACGGACGTGGTCAGGGCACGCGTCGGTGATGACCCGTGCGCTCCCGCAGCACGGTAGGGGGACCACCTTGGCGGTCCCCCAGTGCAACCTGAGTGCACGGGTCATCGGACCGTCGACCTCGCAGCCGGCACACAGGGTGTTTGCCCCCTCCGCGGGTCACCGCTCCGACACGCGCACCCGGGACCCGACCACCGGAACGAGGCGCCGGAGGGGTGACGGGGCGCCTGGCGTGGCCGACCACGGCTCAGACGTGCTCGGCGCCGCCACCAGCACCGCCAGCACCGTCAGGCAGTACGCGGCCCGGAGGAGCCCGAGTCCCCCCGGCGAAAGGGCCAGGGAGCCGTAGCGGTCCATCAGGAACCAGGCCGCGGCTGCAGCGGTCCACAACGGCAGGCGGCGCTGTGGTCGCAGCAGGTCCACCATCGCGGTCGCGACGAGCAGCCCGGAGCTGTAGTACGGGTAGGTCTCCGGGTCCAGCAGGAGCCGTGACGTGATGACCGCGAGCGGGACGGCGGTCCACCGGCCTCGGGCCACGCAGATCGCGGCGACGGCCACCGCCACGAGGAGCTGGGCCGGCCGGTCCCACGACGGCGTGCTCGTGGCGTGCACGCCCAGGGCTCGCAGGGCGGAGTCGTCCACGTTGTGGATGGTGAAGTCTCCCAGCTGCAGCGTCCGCGGGTCGGACACGACGAACGGCAGCCACGCCGCCGCAACCCCGGCTGCTGTCAGGGCCGCTGCCCGTGCTCGACGCTCACGGGGCAACACCAGGATCAGCACGGCGAAGCCGAGCGCCCAGGGTTTGCTGTCGATGGATGCTGCCAACGCGAGGGCGGCAAGGTAGGGCCGGTCGGTGGCGACCGCCGCCACCGCGGCCACGCAGAAGGCCAGCGCGAGAGCGTCGTCGAGGTGGGTGAAGTGGGTGGCCACCTGACACCAGATCGGCAGCATCAGCATCCCGGTGGTCAGCAGCAGCATGGGGCGGACGGCGACGCCGGTGAGCCGCCACCGGAGCTCGGCCAGCACCTTGAGCAGGAGCAACCCGCAACCCGCCAGCAGGAACTGGGCCAGCACCGCCCCGCCCCAGGCGGAGATCGGGATGGCAGCGACCAGAGCGAGGGGCCCGATCTGCAGCTCCGGGTGCGTGGCATACACGTGCAGGCCGCCGGCCGTGCCGGGGTGGGTCATCACCTGGGCACCGAGCGTGAAGTAGTGCCACGAGTACGCACCGCCCTGCGCCGCGAGCAGCCCCCAGAACACCGTCCAGCACACGAGCACGACCCAGACCCGCCGGCCGTTGCCGCGGCTCACCACGAGTGCCGCTCCCCCAGCGCCCGTCTGGGGTCTTGGCACGCTCAGCGCCGGGCTAGACACCGACGACACCACGCCACATCATCACGCGACCGTACGGTTTGCAGATGTCATAAACCTGAGCCTCCCGACCGCCGCGTTCGCCTGCGGCCGGCAGGGCCCACGCGAGCGGGCCCGGCGGCATACGGTGCTCGCATGCCGCCGGGCCCAGGTGAGCACGAACGCTCAGTGCAGCGGGACCGCCCACACATCGGCGATCGAGGGGTCGTAGTCGCCGGCCACGTCCTGGAAGCGGACCCGCACGACGGAACCCTTCACCAGGTCGGGACGGTCGACGACGAACTGGTAGGCCAGGCTGGCCTGGCCGTTCGTCGTGAACGAGAAGCGCCGCTGCTGCACCACCTGGCCGTTGACGAGGACGTCGTAGGTCTTCGTCTGCGACTGGTCGTACGTCTCGACCACACGGAGCGCGAACGGCCCGTCCGTCGGGACGGTCACGTCCATCTCGAACCACCCGCCGGGGTACGACGAGTGCGTGTACCTCCGGGTGAGACCCGCCTCGACGCTGGTGCCCGAGTGCTCCGACGCGGTCAGCCGGTGGGCGGTCTCGCTGGCGGCGTCGCCGAGGTCGACGTGGTCGGTGGAGCTCGCCGGTGGCGTCGGCACCACGACCTTGATCGGGCCGGAGGCCCGTTCGAGGTCGGAGGCGCCGACCGACGCGGTGACGGCAACCGCACCCGTCGTCAGGTCGAGCGGCACCGCCACGGTCGCCGTGACGGTCGCCGTGCTCCCCGCGGCGATGGTGAACGCCTGGGCGGCGGGAGCGGTCCAGCCGTCCGGGAGCTCGAGCGCGAGCCGGCCGGTTCGCGTGCTCGCACCCTGGTTGCGCACGACCGCGGACACGACAGCCGACTGGCCCGGTTCGGTCGCCGTCGCAGGTCCGCTGACGGAGTCGACGACGACGGCGGGCGCCACGGTCACCGTTGCGTTGACGGGCAGGGTCGCGACGGACTGGTGGAACCGGTAGCTCACCGTTGCCGCGAGGTCGACGGGTCCCGGAGCGCTGTCCGGAGCCACCGCGACGGTGAACCCGAGCGTGACGCGCTGGCCCGGCGCGACCTCTGTCGGACCGGCCTGGGGCTGGACGGTCCAGCCCGCCGGCGACGCGAGACCGGCGTCGAGACCCCGGATCGTGTCGGTGCCGCGGTTCTCCACGACGACCTTCACGGTGCCGGTGCCACCCTGCACGAGGGTTCCGTCCGGCGGCAGGAGGCTGACGACCGCTCCGACGAGTCGCCCTGAGGCAGCAGAGAGCCGGGAGGTGACCGTGGCCAGGACGTCGAGGACCGCCTTGGCCTGCTCGGCAGTCAGGTCGCCGGTCTTCTGCTTCGTCTCGACCCAGCGGCGCAGGTCCGCTGCCGTCGACAGCGCCCGGTGCAGCACGGATGCCGTGTCGGGGTCCCGGGCGAGACGCGCCGTCCAGGTCGCCTCGACCTCACGGCCGAGGTTGCTCCACTGCGCGGCGAGGTGGTTGGCCGTTCCGCCCACGATCGACGCCGGCGCCGTGAAGCCCGACACCGCCGCGCGGGCATCTCCGATCGAGCCCAGCACGTCGTCCACGGAGAAGTGGAACGTGCCGGATCCGGCCGTGAAGACGGCCGATCCGTGGTCCATCCGGAGGAAGGTCAGGCCATCGGCGTCGGACGCCGGCGTCCCGCCCTCGAGCACCGCCCATCGGCTCGGCGCCGGTACGTGCACCTCGGACGTCGTGTTCGCGGGCACGGTGACGTCCATGGTGAGGCCCTCCGACCCGGTGCGCCACGACGAGGCGATCGTGCCGTACGGGGTCTGGTGGCTCATCCGGGCCCAGTCGATGCCGGCACCCGGCTGGGGTGCGACGACGGACCGCTGGTAGCCCGGGTCGAGCGCGGAGACTCCGGCGAGCGTCCGGTACATCCACTCGCCGACCGCGCCGTACGCGTAGTGGTTGAACGAGTTCATCTCGACCGGACCGAAGCTGCCGTCCGGCATGATCGAGTTCCAGCGCTCCCACACCGTCGTGGCGCCCTTGCCGATCTCGTAGCCCCACGACGGGTAGTCGGTGTTCTGCAGGAGCCGGTAGGCGATGTCGGTGCGACCGATCGCGCTGAGCGCGGGCAGCAGCCCGTCCACCCCGAGGAACCCGGTCGACAGGTGCCAGTCACGCCGCTCGATGGAGGCGACGAACTTCGCGGCCACCAGGTCCTTGCGGTCCGTGGGGACCAGACCGTTGTTGATCGTGAGGATGTACGCCGTCTGGCTGTTCCCCTTGACGGTGCCGTCGGCCCCGACGAAGGCAGCCTGGTAGGCCTGCGTGATGTCGGCGAGACGGGCGCGGTACGCGGCGGCGTCGTCTTTCTTGCCGACGGCCTCGGCCATCTCGGCGAACTCCCGCGTGCTGCGGGCGACGAACGCGGTGTCGAGCACGTCGGCCGGGGTGTTGTCGTCGAGGTTGAGCCAGTCGAGGTAGCCCCCGGTGGACCGGATGTGGCTCGTGGAGTCACGATCGAGGTAGTCGACGTAGCGCTTCATCGCGTCGTAGTTGTCGCCGATGACCTTCGTGTCGCCGTAGGCCTGCCAGAGCGTCCACGGGACGTGCACTCCGGCGTCGGCCCAGCCAGCCGAGCCGTAGCCGCCGTCGAACCGCCCCGGGATGACCGGAGCGACGCCCGGGAAGGCACCGGCGGCGTTCTGGGTGTCCCGGAGGTCCTTGAGCCACTTGGACAGGAAGGCCTGGGAGTCCATGTTGTAGACGGCGGTCCGCGCGAAGACGTCGATGTCGCCGGTCCAGCCCATGCGCTCGTCGCGGGCCGGGGTGTCGGTCGGGATCGACAGGAAGTTGCCGCGCATCCCCCACTCGATGTTGCTGTTCAGCTGGTTGACGAGGGCCGAGGACGTCGTGAAGTCGTTGACCAGGGGGCCGTCCGTCCCGAGCACGACACCGACGATGTCCGAGTCGGCCGGTGCCTCGCTGACGCCCGTCACCTCGACGTACCGGAAACCGTGGAAGGTGAACCGCGACTCGTACGTGCCCGAGCCGTCGGCGCCGAACGTGTAGTAGTCGGTCGCCTTGGCACCGCGCAGGTTGGCGGTGTAGATCGAGCCGTCCTTGTTGAGGACCTCGGCGAACCGGAGCCTCGCGGTCGTCCCGGGGGCTCCCTTGAGCGTCACCGTGGCGCGGCCGACCATGTTCTGGCCGAGGTCGTAGATGTAGGTGTCGGGCGACGGCGAGGCGATCCGGTGCGCGGCGAGCCGCTGGGTGACCCGGACCGGCTGGTCGGTCTGCGGCTCGAGGAGGCTTGTGGCCGAGGGGACCACGGTCACACCGCTCCACGCCGACGCGTCGTAGGTCGGGCTGCTCCAGTCGCCGACCGCGGCGGCCCGGCGGGCGTCGTAGGACTCGCCGTCGAGCAGGTCGGCGGAGGTGCGCGGACCTGGCGTCGTGCGCCACGAGCTGTCGGTGCCGACCGTCTGGGTGGTGCCGTCGGCGTACTCGATGCGCAGCTGGGCCAGCAGCGAGGTGCGGTCTCCCCAGACGCCGGTGCCGAACATCGCGACCTTGCCGGCGTACCAGCCGTTGGCCAGCTCGGCACCCACGGCGTTGGTGCCCGCCTTGAGCTGGGAGGTGACGTCGTAGGTCTGGTAGGCGATGCGCTTGGAGTAGTCCGTCATCCCCGGAGCCATCTCGCGGTCCCCGACCCGGGTTCCGTTGAGCTGCAAGGAGTAGAGGCCGCGCGCGGACGCGTAGATCCGCGCGTTCCTGATCGGCTTGTCGGCCACGTCGAACGACTTCCGCAGGAGCGGGACCTCGTTGCCGATCGCGAGCCAGGCCTCGCCGGCGTCGCCCTGGACCTGCAGACCACCGGGCGTGACGGTCCCGGCGGTGAACGTCCGGTCACCGCTGAGGAAGGACGACTGGGCGAGGACCTTCCCGTCGGCGCCCGTCACGGTGACGTTGCGGACCAGCCCGTGCTCGGCCCCGCTGGTGCGGAAGCCCACGATGCCGGGGCCCGCGAACGTCGTGTCGTCCCGCCGGTCGATCACCACGCCGTCGACGCTCGTCGTGATCGTGCTGCCCGAGACGGCGATGGTGTAGCGGTGGGAGTCGGCGAAGCTGAACCCGGCCGGGAAGGGGATGGCCGGCAGGACGCTGTAGCCGCCGTTCTTGACGTGCGGGCGCAGCGCCTTGGACGCCTCGCTGATCTGCCACATGTAGGCGTGCTCGGTGTCGCGACCGCGGAAATAGACGCCGAGGGCGCCGGAGATCTTCGACGCCGTGAAGTCGACCGTGTAGTTCGTCCACTCCGGGCCGTAGCGGTTGGCCCCGACGGCGCTGACCCAGTCGGCGGTCCACTCAGGGGCGTTCAGGCCGGTCTCGAACGTCGCCGGGCTGCTCCAGTCGGAGGCAGCCCCCGTGTCGTCCCACACGCGGACCGACCAGAAGTAGCGCGTGTGCGACCCCAGGGCCGGGCCCCCGTAGGTGACGTTCACCGAGTCGCTCGACGTGACGCGACCGCTGGACCAGACGTCGGAGCCACCGGCTGCCCGGCCGACCCTGATCTCGTAGGCCGTCTGGCTCACTCCACGGCGCGAGGAGCCGAGCTGCCAGCTGAGCGAGGGGGCGGAGCCGGGGATGCCCAGAGGGTCGACGAGCGCGTTGGTCCGAAGGGCGGTGACCGTCGTGGCAGCAGGTGCGGCGGCCGTGGTGGGTACTGAGGTAGCCGGTGCGAGCAGGTCCGCCCTGGCCACGGCCGGGGTCATCACCGCGCAGCCCAGCGTGGCCACGACAGCCACGAGACGCGGTACGGGTCGGGATCTCACGTCATTCCTCCTTGAATGAATCGTTTCATCCAGCGCAATGTAGGGGTCCGGGACCCGGCCTGGGAACGAAAGTGTCCGGATCCGGTCACACCCGGCCACACCGGTCAGATGAGGCCCCGCCGCACGGCCCAGACGACGGCTTCGATCGGCGAGACGACGCCGATGCGGTCGCAGACCCGCCTCATCCGACGCCGGAGCGTGCGCTCCGACACCCCGAGCCTGCGGGCCACGAGGTCGAGCTGGAGCCCGCCGGCGGTGAGGGCCAGGAGGGTCAGGTCCTGATGGCTGAGCAGCGGTGCCGGCGGTGTCGAGGTCAGCGGGGCCCCCGGGGAGCTGCCGAGGGGCTGGACAGGTCGCAGCTGTCGGGCGCGACCAGGTTTCCCACCAGGCCGGGCCGGGGAGGGAACCACGGGGGAAGATCCAGGGCACATGGCGGACAGTCCGGCGCCCTACGCAGGGCCGCTGGCTCCCAGCGAAACGGGTCCCCGTTCCGGCCGCCGGGCAAGGACCGAGGCCGGCCCGGTCCACCTGCGCTGCACGGGCGCGGGCGGGAGCGCCACGTTCCGCGTCACGCCAGAGGTGAGCCGCCGGGTCGCCTCCGCGACGACCCGTGGGTGGTTGAGAAGCTTCGGGACGATGCCCAGCGAGACGCCGGCGCGGCGCGCGACATCACCGATCCGTGCCTGGGGACGCCCGCCCGACGGCGCGCCGTTCACGTTGCTCACACCCGCCCACCCGCCCCTTCGCCGCGGCGTGACCCCATGCTGCTTGAATCCTTTCAAGCCCGCAACACGAGGGAGGTTCCTGTCCGTTCGGACAGTCCGGTGGCCAACGCCGGGCGAAGAGCGTCGAGCTCGTCGGCACGGTGGTCTGCCGTGCCGTGCCGTGCCGTGCCGGTTCGTCCCTTCCGTGGAGCGCGGCGCGATCACCCGGCGAGGCCGCGGCACCTCATGGTTGCTCACTGCCTTCCTGCGCCGGCGAGTCGGCCTGCGCGTCGATGGCGTGGACGAGCTCGCGCAGCGCCGGCATCGCCGCAGCGAGGAGCTCCTGCTGCCCCGCGTGCAGCTGCTGCAGGGCGCTCTGGAGGATGGCCTCGTTCGTGGCCTGCCACTGGTGAACGGCGCTCTCCCCCGGCGGGGTCAGCGCCAGGGAGACGGCGCGGCGGTCTCCCTTCTTTCCCGTCCGGCTCAGCAGGCCCCGGGACACGAGCCCGTTGACGAGGGTGGTGACGGAGTTGGGCGCCAGCTGCAGCAGGCGGGCCAGCCGGCTCGGTCTGACACCGGGGTTCTCGGCGACGCAGGACAACAGCTCGAGCTGCGCGACCGACAACACGTCGGCGGACCCTCGGACTCGAGCGGCCCGGCGCATGGCCCGTCGCAACCGGGCCACCACGTCGGCCAGGCCCAGCTCCTCCCGCCGTGGTGACGGCACGTCGTCGGGAGCGCTCGTGGCGGGGACGCCCGTCATCGCGTCTCCTTCGGTTGCGTCACGACCGCCGCGGTGCCAGTGGTGATGGCTGCGAAGACGACGAGGGCCATCAGGGCAAGACGCACACCATCCACCCCCATCGTCTCCCCCAGGTGCAGGCACAGGGTCACCACGGCGACCCCGAGCGCCGTACCGAGGCCGCGAGCCATGTTGACGAGCCCGCCTCCGCTGGCGGCGGCGCGGATCGGGAACGCGCCCATGATGCCGGAGTTGTTGGCGGGGATGAAGACGCCGAGACCCAGGCCGAGCAGCAGCAGGCAACCGGCGACCCACACCGGAGCCTCGGGAGAGACGATCACCGCCCCGAGAGCGACGAGACAGGCACCGCCGCCCACGAGCCCACGCCGACGGGCGCTCCACCGCGAGGGCAGGATCCGTTCGGCGAAGACGGCCGACAGGGCGAAGCCCGCCGGCAGGGCCGTCAGCATCAACCCGGCCACGCCATGAGCCCCGAGCACCTGGGGAAACAGGGTGAGCGGGCCGAAGAGCACGAGGTAGGCGCAGAGGGCACCGACCAGGCCGACGGAGACAGCTCTGGGACGCAACGTCGACAGGTCCACCAGCGGGTTGGAAGCCCGACGTTCCCGCATCACGAAGGCAGCCATCAACACGACTGATGCGACGACCATCCCGGCGCAGGCCCACACGGGCAGTGGGAGGCCGGAGAACCCGGAGAGCCCGACCAGCAAGACCGTCGTCGACCCCGCCAGAATCAGCAGGCCCGGCCAGTCGAACCGGCCGAGCGCCGTGCGCTGGCGCGTGCGGGGAAGCAGGTACCGGCCCGCGACCACGGCCACGACCCCCACGGGCACGTTGACCCAGAAGACCCATCGCCAACCGACCGTGGCGACGAACAGACCACCCAGGGCCGGCCCCAGGGCAAGCCCGAGCGCCTGCGCCGCTGCCTGGACGCCCAACGCCGCCCGCATCTTGGCCCGCGGGACACTCGTGACGACGAGGGCCACGCTGTTGGCCTGCAGCATGGCAGCGCCGACGGCCTGCACCACACGGAAGCCCACGAGCCAACCGAGGTCCGGCGACAGCGCGCACGCTGCCGACGCCGCCGTGAAGACGACGAAGCCACCCAGGTAGACGAACTTGCGGCCCGCGGCGTCGGCGACGCGTCCGGCGGCAGCGACGAGCCCCACCAGCGTCAAGAGGTAGGCCAGGGACACCCACTCCACCGCCGCGAGGGGCGCGTCGAACTCCGCCTGCAGGGCGGGGAACGTCAACGTGACGATGCTGGCGTCGAGCTGGCCCATGAAGGCGCCGAAGCACACCGTCGCGACGGCGAACCATCCGGCCATCGGGTGCTCACGCACGGCGTTGGGGCGGGCTCGCTCGAGGATCATCCTGACTTTCCTGTCCCGTCTCGACCAGATTGTTCTCTGACAGAACATCCTAGGCGCATCGTGAATGTGCTGACGACCAGATCGTGCGATCAAGTACGGCGTCCCGGCCATCGTCGACCTCCTCCGTTGCCCGGGTCCGGCCGCCAGCCCCTCCGCGGGACTTCGCACGGACGGGGTGACCCAGGCATGCGGCGCCACCAGCAGCTCACTGCGCCCCGCACGAAACCCGTTCACCATCAGAGGGCCGCGCTGTCCAACCTCGCCGGAAGAGGCGTCACGAGAAGGACCCGGTCAGCCGCGGAGCCAGGTGAGCACGCCGCGGGCCTGCGTCTCGGTCCAGTCGCTGCTGGGCGGGTGAGCCAGGTTGGTGCGTCCCTCGTCGTTGAGGAAGCCCTTCAGCCGGGAGGGCACCGAGGCGGGGCCTGCGTAGGGG
>JAEWFB010000284.1 GCA_023389095.1 Actinomycetes bacterium | reverse complement strand
CGGCGCATCTGCAGGCTGTCGGTGGCAAGCGGCAGGGTGGTGGTCCAGCCGGGCAGGTGCCGCCACGTCGCGGGCTGCACCTCGATCAGGGTGGACGCGGCGGCGGCTTTCACCTGCGCGCACGCGTCGAGGAGTTCGGCTTCGGTGCGGGCGTGCACGGTCAGGTACAGGCCGACGCGGAACAGCTTCGCCGCCCCGCGGGCGAGGCGTTCGGCGAGGTCGGCGGCGTCGTCGGCGGCGGCCTCCACGGACGGGTCGGGCAACTTCCCTTTCTCGGCATCGGCCCGCCGGGACGATTCGAAGCGGGCGCGCTGGTTGCGCAGCCGGGACGCCGCCACCGGGGCGGGGATCGGGTCGATGTGCAACGCGAGGTCGAGGCGGCCGGGCCAGGACAGCAGTGGCTCCAGCCACGCCGGCCCGACCTCGGCCGGATACCCCGTCACCACCAGGGTGGCCGCGTAGCCGTCCCCGACCCGCAGGAACCGCGGCGTCACCTCCACCGAGCCAGGAGCTACCGTCGCCGCGAGTCCCGCGGACGGCGGGCTGGTGCTGTCGTCGTTCCGGGTGCGTCGGCGCTTGACGGTGATCACGGTGTCCTCCTGGTGCGTGGCCTCCTCGCCGGAGGCGCGGTGATGGTGGTGTCGGGTGCGGCGAGGCTGCCGGGGCGGGGCGGCCGGTAGGGGTCGGCCGCGGCGGCCAGGGCGGCGGTGGTGGCGTGGCCGTCCAGGGCGCGGGTGGTGACGCCCAGCCCGGACAGGGACCGGACCGTCTGGTCGGCGCGGCGCCGGGCGGCGTGCTCGCTCCGTTCGCCGCTGGTGGTGCGGGTGACGATGAGGACCTGCCGGCGTAGCGGGTCGCGCCGTTCGGCGAGGTCGTCGAGGAACCGTGCGTGGTCGGCCGCCGCGTCGGCGAGAGCTGGGTGCGGCATGGCCTCTGCCGCCTGGGCGAGGGTGCGGGCGGCGGAGTGCAGGTCGACCGGCTGTGCCGACACCACGATCTGCGTCGGCGTGGACAGGCTGTTGAGCCACCGGCCGAAGGTGTCGATGAGGGCGGCCTGCTCGTCGGCGGTGCGCAACGCGAGGTTGACGCTGGTCGCCGCGACCATCGCCGCCTTCACCGCTCCGAGGCTGATCTCCCCGTGATCGTCGATGGCGTCGGCAGGCAACTTCAACGGAGCCGGCAGCATCACCCTCGACGCCGGGATCTCCACCCATTCGGGCGTCCTCGCGGTGGTGTCGGTAGTGGACAGAGCACGTGGTGCCCGGGAGTGGCGGACCGCGGCGGTCAGCCACACGTCCATGGGCAGTCCGTCGCGGCGGCCGACCGCGAGGCCGAACACCAGGCCGCCGAGGACGACAGCGGCGCCGAGTAGCACCGGTGCGGGCACGATCGCGTGGAGGGCGCGCCAAGCGCCGTAGAAGATGACGGCGGCGACGGCGAGGATCGCGAGTTGCCGGAACGTCAGCCCGTAGAGCACCTTGTCCGGCGCGTCCACGTCGGCGGGCATCCGGGCGGCGACGGCCTGTTCGTCGCGGCGGTCGCGGTTCATCGTCGCACCGCCCCAACGCCGGGGATGCGCAGCCCGCGGGTGAGTTGCTGCACCACGACGACCCGCACGACCGCGCCGACCGGGTTGCCGCCCCGCCCGCCTGCGCCGCTGGTGGCGTAGCGGCGCATCAGCGCAGGCACCTTGACCGTGGTCCACAGCAGGACCATCACGACGAACAGGTTGAGCACCCCGCCCGGTTCGACCGGCAGGCCCACCAGCGGCAGCATGGCGCTGGTGTCCAGCAGCATCCACTGGCCGGCGAACAGCACGAACGCCTGCACCACCGGGATCGCCAGCATGGCGACGTACGACCGCCACCACAGGCGGGCCACACCCTCTGTTTGCGGCAGGGCGTGGCACGCGAGGGCGATCGGCGCGACCGCGGTGAGCACCAGCGCGACCGCGAAGCGGACGATCACACTGCAAGCCGTGGCGGCGAGCAGGACAACGATGATCGCCAGGCAGACGACGAACAGCAGACCGGCGCTCTGGTCCCGCGCAGCCATCAGGTGGGTCTTGACGGCGTCGAGGGCCCCATCACCGTCGAAGTCCTGCGCGGTCAGCGCGACGGTGAACGCGTTCGCGACCTCGATCAGCGTGCCCGCGATCAGCTGCGAGAAGTGGGCGGTGACGAACCCGACCACGCACCGCGGCAGGAGATCCTTCGCGGTGTAGCGGGCGCGTTCGTCACCGCCGGCGACCATGGTGAGAACACCAGCGGTGACGAACGCCAGGACGAAGACGGTGTCGACGACCCAGACCGACCGTCCGGTCAGGGCCTGCACCTGCGGCAGAGCGGTGACGTCCGGGGTGATCAGCAGCGCGCGGGTGATCGCGGTGATGAGCCCGTTCAGGCAGTCCAGCAGCAGACCGGCGAACCAGTCGAGGATCTGGTTGAGCGCCCAGGCCATCGTCAGCCTCCGACGATTCCCTGAACGACCCTCAGCAGGACGGGCGCGAGCACGGCCAGGCCGTAGCCGATCAGCGCGTTCTTCAACGCGCCCTTGGCCTTGTCGACCTGGACGGGGTCGCCGCCGGCGGTGGCCCAGTACACACCGGCCAGGACCAGGAACAGGGTGGCGACGGCGGCCAGGATGCCCATCACCCAGGCCTGCAGGTTGGCGATGACGGTGGGCAGGTCGTTGACGGCCAGGATGACCGGCTC
>JAEWFB010000314.1 GCA_023389095.1 Actinomycetes bacterium | reverse complement strand
CGATGAGCACGACCTGCGCGAGGGCGATCGCGGCGTTGCCGACGACCTTGCCGGCGAGCAGCTGGCGCACCGGGATCGCCGTCGCGATGATCTCGACGAGGCGCGACTGCTTCTCCTCGACGACGCTCGCCGCGATCTGCTGGCCGAACATCATCGCCGACATGAAGAAGAGCAGGGCGAAGGCCAAGGTGACGGCCTTGACGAAACCCGAGTCGGCCCCCGCTCCGGGGAACCGGTCGAGCGCGAGCGTCGCCCCCTTCTCGAGCGTGGACACGCTGGTCCCCGCCGCGGCGGCGTTGCGGTCGAGGGCGTCGGCGCGCACGGCCTGCTCCAGCGCCGTGCGCAGTCCCGGCGGCACGTCGTCGGCGGACGTCACGGCCCAGCCGGCGTCGGTCCGATGCAGCCAGACGTCGGCCTCGCCGCCGGTGACGGCCGTGCGGGCTGCGGACGCGTCGGCCACCGGCTTCGCGGTGACGACGACCGTGTCGTCGGTGGCGTGCGCCGTGCGCCCCGTGGCGGCCACGAGCGGGTCGGCGGCCGACGCGTCGGTCGTGCTGACGGCGACCGTCCACGTCGTCGTGCGGCCGGACTGCCAGGCCGCGAAGGCGCCGTAGCCCGCGATGAACAGCAACGTCAGGGCCGTGGAGACGAGGAAGGCGCGGTTGGTGAGCCGCACGACGACTTCGCGCATCGCCACGACGGTCCACGCCCGCCCGACGCCGTCGTGGGTCAGGCCGTCGTGAGTGGGGCCGTCGTGCGCGGGCCCCGGTCGTGCCGGGTCACCCGGGCGGTCGAGCGCCGGACGGTGTGTCGTGGTCATGCCGTCACCTCGCGGTAGATCTGGGCCAGCGACGGACGCTGGGGCGAGAACTCGTGGACGTCGCCGCGGCGGACCGCCTCGGCGAGCAGCGCCCGCTCGGCGCCGGGCTCGACGACCTCGACGAGCGCGCTGCTGCCCTCGACGTCGACGGCGTGGACACCGGCGATGCCGCGCACCCAGCCGGCATCGCCCGACAGGACGATCCGGTGGCGCACGACCGAGTGCGAGCGCAGCTCGTCCGGGGTGCCGTTGGCGACGACGCGCCCCCGGGAGAGCACGACGAGCCGCTCGCAGAGCCGTTCGACGAGGTCGAGCTGGTGGCTGGAGAAGAGCACGGGAACGCCGCGGGCCGTGTGCTCGCGCAGCAGGTCGGCCATGTTGTCGACGGCCGCCGGGTCGAGGCCGCTGAACGGCTCGTCGAGGACGAGGGCCTGCGGCTCGCCCATGAGCGCGGCGATGATTTGCACCCGCTGCTGGTTGCCGAGCGAGAGCTTCTCGACGTGGTCCTTGGCGCGTTCGGCGAGGCCGAGCCGCTCGAGGTGCTCGGTGACCGAGGTCCGGGCCGCGGCCGTCGACAGCCCGCGCAGCCGGCCGAGGTAGACGAGCTGGTCGAGCACCGGCTGCTTGGGGTACAGGCCCCGCTCCTCCGGCATGTAGCCGAACCGGCGGCGGTCGGCGGCGGTGATCGGACGACCGTCGCGGAGCACCTCGCCGGACGTCGGCGCCAGGACGCCCATGATCATCCGCATCGTCGTCGTCTTGCCGGCGCCGTTGCCCCCGACGAAGCCGGTGAGCAGCCCCGACGCCACGGTGAACGAGACGTCGTCGACGGCCCTGATCTGCCCGAACGACCGCGTCAGGCCACGCACCTCGACACCGCTCGTCGGGGCCTGCTGCGGCTGCGCCGTGCTGGTGCCCTGATCGCCCGGTAGGTGGCCCGTCCGATGCTCGGTGTCCCCGAAAGTGGTCATGCCTCCACGCTAGGCGGGGCCGATGCCCGGGGGATCAGCCCGGAGGCGGAACGTCGGGGTCCCCCGCGCGGATGAGCCCGGCCTCGTAGGCGAGGACGACGGCCTGGACGCGGTCGCGCAGGTGCAGCTTGGACAGCACGTTCGACACGTGGGTCTTGACGGTCGCCTCGCCGAGCACGAGGTGGGCGGCGATCTCGGCGTTCGACAGGCCCCGCCCGACGAGGCCGAGCACCTCGGTCTCGCGGGGGGTGAGGCGGTCGAGGCGCGGGTCGCGGCCGTCGCGGGTGCTGCGTGCGGGTTCGTCTGTCGCCGTGGGCAGCCCGCCCGACGCGTCACCGCTCGTCATCCGCTCGATGACCCGACGCGTCACCTCGGGCGCGAGCAGCGCGTGTCCACCGGCGACGGCGCGGACGGCGTCGACGAGCTGCTCGGGCTCGGCGTTCTTGAGCAGGAACCCGCTGGCCCCGGCCGCCAGCCCGGCGAAGACGTAGTCGTCGCGGTCGAAGGTCGTGAGGATGACGACCTTCGACAGGTCGGCCTCGACGATGCGCCGGGTGGCCTCGATGCCGTCGAGGACCGGCATCTGCACGTCCATGAGCACGACGTCGGGCCGCAGCTCGGCGGCGCGCCGCACCGCCTCCACGCCGTCGGTGGCCTCGCCGACCACCTCGAGGTCGTCCTCCACCGAGAGGATGAGGGAGAACCCGGAGCGGACGAGCTGCTGGTCGTCGACGAGCAGGACGGTCGTCACGGGGTCTCCTCGGGCAGCGGCATGCGGACGCGCACACGGTAGCCGCCGGTGACCCGCGGGCCGATCTCGCCGACGCCGCCGTGTGTCGCCAGGCGCTCGCGGATCCCCAACAGGCCCAAGCCGGTTCCCGACGTGCCGGTGCGGGGGCGGCCGTCGTCGAGCACCTCGACCTCGGCGTAGCCGTGCGCGAACCCGGCCTCGGGGCGTCGGTCGACCCGGACGAAGACCTGGGCCGCCCGCGCCGTCGAGTGGCGACGCACGTTCGACAGCGCCTCCTGGACGGTCCGGTAGAGCGAGAGCCCGAGGGGACCGGGCACGGCGTCGAGCGCACCCGGGGCGTCCTCGACGACGTGGCAACGCGCGTCGAGGCCCGTCGCGCACGTCGCGTCGACGAGCGCGGTCACGTCGGCGAGGCGCGGCTCCGGTGCCCGGCGCGTCGGCTCGGCGTCCTCCTCGGCCGACCGCAGCGTGCCGAGCAGGGCGCGCATCTGGGTGACCGCGTCGCGGGAGGAGCCCTCGACCGATCGCAGCGACGCCTCGGCCACCTCGACGTCGCGCCGGAGCGTGCGCCGGGCCGCAGCCGCCTGGATGCCGATCACCGACACGTGGTGGGCCACGACGTCGTGCAGCTCGCGGGCGATGCGCAGGCGCTCCTCGACGACGGCCCGGCGCTGCAGCTCGGCGGCCTGCTCCTCGATGGTGTGGGCCTGGGCGGCGAGCCGGTCGCGGTGCAGGGCGGCGCGCCACGCGGCCTGGCCGCCGATGATGGCCCCGCCGAAGTAGAGGACGTTGACGATCAGCGTGTACACGACGTACGCGGTCGAGGGGGAGAAGAGGCCCTGACGCGGCAACGGCCTGCCGGCGTGCCCCAGGGCCTGCTCGACGCCGCTGCCCACCGCGAGCTGCCAGGTGAGCCAGCCGAACATGAGCAGGACGATCCCGGTGACGACGGCGAGCATGGCCCGCCGGTCGCGGGCCCAGGCCACCCCGGTGAAGATCGCGAGGAAGTAGACGACCTGCATCGGCATCGAGCTCACGACGGGCGGCAGCGTGATGCCGACGACGAAGAAGTGCAGCGAGAGCCAGGCCGCGACGAGCAGCGGCCGCTGCCGGCGCCAGGCCAAGGGGAGCGTGCCGGCGGCGACGGCGACGTGGGGCCACACGTAGGAGCCGGTGACGCTGCCGAGGGCGTCGATGCTGCGCAGCAGCTCGACCCCGAGAGACCCCGCGAGCAGGAACGCCACCGCGAGCCCCGCGTCGACCCGCCGGGCCCGTGCCGGGTCGTCGGGGACCCGCTCCCACGCCTCGTCGACGCCGAACCACGCCGGCAGGCGGGTGCGCCACGGGCCGCCGGACGCGTGGTGTCGGATCGCCATGTCGCCAGCGTAGGCAGCGCGCGCCGTCGGGGCCTCCCCCTGGGGGCGGAGGCCGTGTGGGTGCCGGTGGCGCCGGGAGTACGGTCGGCGCATGGGCACCCACACCTCGGTCCTCGACGTCACGACGATGCGCTCGCGCCTGGACCGGCTGCGGGGTCACGCGGCCGACGCGGGTCTCGCGTCGGTCGTCGTCGCGCCGGGCTCCGACCTGCGCTACCTCGTCGGGGTGGCCGGGTCCTCGTTCGAGCGGCTCACGGCCCTCGTCGTGCCGACCGACGCGTCGGTGGCGCCCGTGTTCGTCTCGCCGCGGCTGGAGTTCGCGGGCCTCGGGCACGTGCCGTTCGGCGACCTCGGCGTCGAGGTGCGCACGTGGGTCGACGGCGAGGACGCGTACGCCCTGGCGCTCGCGGGAGTGCCCGGCGGCCCGGTGGCGGTGTCCGACATGACGCCGGCGCTGCACGCCCTGCGCCTGCGCGACGCCGGTGCCACCGAGCAGCAGCTGGCCGGGCCGGTGCTGCGCGAGCTGCGGATGCGCAAGGACGCCACCGAGCTGGAGCAGCTGCGCCTCGCCGGTGCCGCGATCGACCGCGTGCACGCGCGCGTGGGGGAGTGGCTGCGTGCCGGTCGCACCGAGGCCGACGTCGCAGCCGACATCGCGGCCGCGATCGTCGAGGAGGGCCACGCCGTGGCCGAGTTCGTCATCGTCGG
>JAEWFB010000276.1 GCA_023389095.1 Actinomycetes bacterium | reverse complement strand
GATCCACAACTTCATGGACTACACGCAGGACTCCTGCATGAACATGTTCACCCCGGGCCAGGCCGACCGGATGAGCGACGCCTGGGTCGCGTTCCGCGCCAGCGGCAAGGGCTGACCGCCGGACCGGGCGGGCCGCGCCGATGCGGTCCGCCCGGTCGGCTCAGGCCACCCGAATCGGCGTACGCCTCTGTCGTCCCCCTTCGATACCCTCATGCGACTCGACGGCGATGCACGCCGTTGTCCTACGGGGGAAGGGGCATCGTCGTGCGCGCACGAAGAATGCTCGCCGCGTCACTGGGCATAGTGCTCGGTGCCGGCCTGATCAGCGTCGACACCAGCCCGGCGCAGGCCTACGAGCAGCGCGACACCAGCAAGTCCGGTTGGGCCTACACGGATTCGCACCTGCCGAAGAAGTCGTTCGTCAACCCGTCCGGGGATGCGCCGATCGGTGCGTGGACGGATGCGGCAGGCGCCCGGCACAAGTCCCGGTCCTACTTCACCTTCGACGTCGCACGCTTCCGCGGCACCGTCATCCACAAGGCCGACCTGGTCATCGCGGAGCGGTCGGCGGCGGACTGCTCGACCGCCCAGCCGGTCGAGCTGTGGCGCACCGACCCGATCACGGCGACCACGAGCTGGGAGTCCTCGCCGCGCCGGCGCGAACTACTCGGCACGGTCCAGGCCGGCGGGGAGGCGGCCTGCCCCGGCTATCTGGTCTGGGACATCATGCCCGCCCTGCAGAAGCTCGCGGATCAGGGCAAGCAGACGCTGACCGTCGAGATCCGGCTGCCGCACGGCTTCGAGTCCAAGCTCTCGCACGGTCGTAAGCTCCGCCCGTTCCCGGTGATCCACAGCGAGTCGAACCACGCGCCGACGGTCGGGCAGATCGGCCTGGAGTTCCCGTCGTGGGCCTGCGGGACGGCCGCGAAGCCGCAGCCCGTGGGGCCGCGCTCCTACACGCTGATGGTCAAGGGCGCGGACGCGGACCCCTACGACTACAACTACAACGGGCAGTTCGCCGCGTGGCCGGTCGGTGACGAGAACCAGCGTGCCGAGCAGTTCGGGTACAGCTACGGCGGCGCCCTGTCGAAGCTCTCCTGGGACATGTCGCAGTACCCCGACGGCACCGTGGTGGCCTGGACCGCCCGGGCGTACGACGGGTACGACTTCTCGGCCTGGGCCAAGCCGTGCTACGTCAAGGTGGACGCGCAGCGACCCGCCGCCCCCGTGGTGACCTCGGAGAAGTACCCGAACGACGGACTGCCGCACGGTGGGGCGGGGGTGCCGGGGACGTTCACGTTCAAGGCCAACGGCTCGCCGGACGTGGTCGGCTACTACTGGGGCCGCTTCGGCGACACGTACCACTACATCCCCGCGCCGTCGCCCGGCGCCGACGTGACGCTCGAATACACCCCGACCTCGTTCTCCGACTCGCTGAGCGTGCGCAGCGTGGACAGCGCGTCCAACTCGTCCGAGACGGTCCACTACGAGTTCCGGGTGAAGTCGACCGCGCCGCAGGTCGAGGTGACGATGGCCGGCATCGGGCTGCCCAGCAAGCTGGCCGTTTCCACGAACGTGGAGGGGGTCACCGAGTTCGGGTACCGCATCGGCGACGGCGCCGAGACCCGGGTGCCGGTGAACCCCGACGGCCCGACCGAGATCCCGGTGACGTTCGCCGAGGGGGGCCTCGTCAAGGTCGAGGTCCGCAGCTACGCCGGGAGCGAGCTCGTCGGCGGGTACACCGAGAACGTATCGGTCCGCGACCTCCCGACCGTGGAGTCGGACGACTTCGACTTCCCCGAGCACGACGGGGTGGTGGACCGTCCCGGCACCTTCACGTTCCGGCCCGGCCGGACCGGCGTGGTGGCATACGAGTACACGTTCGGTGGTGGCGATCTGCTGCGCATCGACGCGGCCGCGGACGGCACGGCGGTGCTGCACTGGACGCCCACCGAGGGTGGCTGGCACGTGCTGAACGTCCGGAGCATCAGCGCCGACGGCACTGTCTCGGAGACGCAGGAGCAGCAGTTCAACGTCATCGACACCAAGCCGTACGTCTCCTCCAGCACCTACTACGAGAACGGCGCCTGGGGTGGCGTGGGCATCCCCGGTGAGTTCAACTTCGACACCGGCATGCCCGACGTCGACGTCTACCTCTACCGCCTGAACGACGGGCCGGAGCAGGTCGTCGACCCGGACTACAGCTGGGCGCGGGTGACGCTCACCCCGGACCGTTCCGGCAGCAACACGCTGACGGTGCGTACCCGGTTCCAGGACGGCTCCTTCTCCCCGACCCGGACGTACACGTTCGAGGTCAGCGACGCGCCGGTGGTGACGTCCGAGGACTACCCGGAGAACGGTGAGGGCGGCCAGCCCGGGCAGACGGGCCGGTTCACCTTCAGCCCGGGCCGTTCCGGGGTCACCGAGTACCGCTACGTGCTGGAGTACACCGGAGAGGAGCAGGTGGTGGCCGCCGGCGCGGACGGCCGGGCAACCGTCGAGATCACGCCGGCGCACTCCGGCTACACACTGCTGACTGTCACCAGCCGGACGGCCGACGGCACGGTCAGCCCGGAGCGCCGGTACTACTTCCGGGTCCGCGACTCCCGGGTGAACGTGAGCAGCGCGTACGACGAGTACAGCCCGCGTGGCGGGATCGGGTCGGTCGGCACGTTCGGGGTCTACACCGAGATCAGCGAGGTGACGACGTTCGAGTACCAGCTCAACGGCGGCGCCTGGCAGAGCGTGCCGAAGAAGCCCGATGCGCTGGTCACGGACATCACGGTGACCATGGACCGCAACGGCGCGAACCTCATCTCGGTACGGGGCCGTACCGCCGCGGGCGACTACACGCCGCAGACCGACTACCCGTTCCTGGTCGGCACGGCGCCGCTCGTCAGCTCTGGTACCTACCCGGCCGGTCAGTGGTCCGGCGGTGTGGGCGTGGCCGGTGAGTTCACCTTCACCCAGGGCAGCCCGGGTGTGACCGAGTTCGAGTACACAGTCGAGGACGGGCAGCCGGTGACCGTGGCCGCGAACGCCGCCGGAGTCGCCACGGCGACCTTCACGCCGACCTCGGCCGGCTCGTACAGCATGCGGGTGCGCGGCCGGAACGCCGACGGCGTGTGGACCGACGCGACGAGCTACTACTTCCTGGTCAACTACTCCTGACCCGGTGGTGACGGTGGGCCGCCCGGAAGGGCGGCCCACCGGTCGCTCAGTCGACTGTGGGCAGCGACGGTCCGAGCACGTCGTCGGCGTCCACGATGGTGTACGCGTACCCCTGTTCGGCCAGGAAGCGCTGCCGGTGCGCGGCGTACTCGGTGTCGATGGTGTCCCGGGAGACCACCGTGTAGAAGTGCGCCTGCCGGCCGTCGGCCTTCGGGCGCAGCACCCGGCCCAGCCGCTGCGCCTCCTCCTGCCGGGAGCCGAACGTGCCGGACACCTGGATCGCCACCGCCGCCTCCGGCAGGTCGATGGAGAAGTTGCCGACCTTCGAGAGCACCAGGGTCCGCAACGAGCCGGAGCGGAACGCGTCGAACAGCCGCTCGCGTTCCTTGTTCGTGGTGGAGCCCTGCACGATCGGCGCGTCCAGGTATTCGCCGAGCTGGTGCAACTGGTCGAGGAACCCGCCGATGACGAGGACCTGCTCGTCCGGGT
>JAEWFB010000270.1 GCA_023389095.1 Actinomycetes bacterium | reverse complement strand
GCTGCACACCATCGGCCCCGCCGTCGACGAGCCGAGCGTCCGGCTCGACCCGTCGACCCGGGCCCGGGCGCGGGCCCTGCTCGGGCTGGCGGACGACGTCCCGGTGCTCGGCACGGTCGGCCGCCTCGACTTCCAGAAGGCGCCCGAGGTGATGCTCGAGGCGCTGCGCCGGATGCGCACCCCGGCGGTGCTCGTGTGGGCCGGCGACGGCGAGCTGGCCGAGCGCACCCGCCGCGACGTGCACCGGCTCGGGCTCGACGGGCGGGTGCACCTGCTCGGCAACCGGTCCGACGTCGCGGCCCTGCTGCCGGCGTTCGACGTCTTCGCCATGGCGAGCCGCTACGAGGGCCTGCCGTGCGTGGTGGTCGAGGCCCAGCAGTGCGGCATCCCGGTCGTCGCCACGGCCGTCAACGCCGTGCCCGACGTGGTCATCCCCGGGGAGACCGGCCTGCTCGTGCCGCCCGGGCGCGCCGACCTGCTCGCTGCCGCCGTCGACCACGCCTTCGCCCACCCCGCCGAGGCCCGCCAGTGGGCCGAGCGGGCCCGGGCCCACCTCGGCGACCGCTACGACCAGTCGACCGCCGGCGAGGTGCTCGACCGGGTGTACTCCGACGGGCCCGCCCGGCCACGGCGCCAGCTCGTCGGCATCGCCGGCGCCGGGGCCGGTCGTCTGCACGCGAGGGCGTCATGACCGCCACGCCGTCGGTGGCGCGCCCGCGGCCGGGCGTGCCCGCCTCCGCCTCCGTGCTCCTGCCCTCGACCGCGCCCCTCGTGTGGCCGTCGGTGGCTGCCGACGCGGAACGGGCCCTCGGTCTGCCCGCCGGGTCGCCGGTGGCGCTCGCGGACCGGCGCGCCGGGGGTCGGGGTCGGCTGCGTCGGGCCGCGGTGCGGCTCGGCGTCGAGGTGGAGTCGGAGTACGTCGTGCTCCCGACGTGGTCGTCGGCGACGTTCGTGGCCGCCGACGACCGCGACGCCGTCCGGTGGCTGCTCTCGACCTTCCTCACGACGCCACCGCGCATGGTGCGCGGGCGCCTGGCCCTCGAGGGGGCGCGCCGCCTCGTCGAGGCGACGACGAGGACGCGGGTCGGTGCCGCGTCGGTCCGGCTCGTCCTCGGAGCCCTCGTGCCCGGGCGCCTCGTCGTCGGGGTCCGCCGGTGACCGACATGGTCGCCCCGGACACCGTGCCTGCCGAGGCCGGTGACCTCCTCCGCGCCGCGCTGCGCGATCACGCCGGACCGGCGACGCCGCGGCTCGTCGTCGTCGGGCTGTCGAAGGACGAGAACCCCAAGGCGACGATCCTCGTCTTCGACCCCGGCCGGGCCAGGCCGCGCCTCGTCGCGAAGGTCGCCCTGACGGCGGTGGCGGCCGTGTCGGTCGTCGCCGAGGCGACGGCGCTGCAGGCCGTGGGCGCCCTCGACCCGGCGCTCGTCGGCGGGACGGTGCCGCGGCTCGTCGACGTCCGGCGCGACCGCGGGGGAGCGGTGCTCGTCACCGAGGCGGTGCCCGGGACCCCGATGTCCGTGGACTACCACCGCTGGCGCGGCACGACGCGCCCCGACGCCGTCCGGGCCGACCTCGCCGGTGCCGCGTCGTGGCTGCAGGCGCTGTCCGAGGCCGTCGGCCCCCTGCCGGAGGCGAGCTCGCCCAGCGGATGGCCGGGGATCGCCAAGCGCCTGCGGGCCCGGTGGCCCTCCGACCCGGTCGCCCGCGACGTGGCCGACGCGGTGACCACGACGATGCCGAGCCTGCGGCTGCCCGCGGACGGGCCGTGGTCGGTCGTGCACGGCGACTTCTGGGCCGGCAACGTGCTGCGCACCGACGGCCGGGTCACCGGTGTCGTCGACTGGGAGCACGCCGTCGTCGGCGGCGACCCGCTGCGCGACCTGACCCGTTTCGCGCTCTCCTACGTGCTCTACCTCGACCGCCACACCCGGACCGGCCGCGAGGTGCGTGGACACCCCGGGCTCGTCGCCGGCCCGTGGGGTGAACCCGTGCGCTACCTCGTCGCGGGGGAGGGCTGGCTGCCCGGGCTCGTCCACGGTGTCCTCGCCGATCACCTCGAGCGGACCGGGCGGGACCCCGACCGCTGGCGCGACGTCCTCGCCGTCGGCACCGCGGAGGTCGCCGCGCTCTCGGACGAGGCCACCTTCGCGCGCCAGCACCTGCTCCTGGCTGCGGAGCTGTTCCGATGCTGACGCCCCGGACGGCGCGCGTCCTCGACCAGCCGGTGGAGGACGTGGACGGCGCTGCGGCACAGACGGACCCGAGTGGCGCGGCTGCCCTCCCACGTGGGCGCGGCCCACGCCCGGTCGCCTTCGTCCTCGTCTTCGCCATCTGCTCGATGCCGCTGCTCGTCCCGAGCGGCCCGGGCAACACCGGCCTCGCGGACGTCGGCATCCTCGCCGTCATCGTCACGGTCGGCGCGTGGCTGCGCACCAAGGCCATCCCCGTCTCGATGCCCTACGTGCTGCCGGTCGGCATCCTCGTGCTGGCCGGATCGGTCGCCGCGTTCCACTCGGGCGACGCGACCGCCCTGCTGCCCGTCGCGCAGGACCTCTTCCTGCTCGTCTGGTGCGCCTGCATCGCCAGCGCGGTGCGGCAGTCCCCCTGGCTGCTCGCCGTCGTGCTGCGGGCGTGGGTGTGGTCGGGGCTTGCCGCGGCGGCCGTCCTCTGCGTCGGGCGCATCGCGGGCATCAGCTGGATGGCGGGGCTCAGCGCCAGGGACGGCGGCCGGGCCTCGCTCACCTTCGCCGACCCGAACCTCTGCGCCAACTACCTGCTCATCGTGCTCGCCCTGCTGCTCGCGACCTCCGTGGTGCGGCGCCGCTGGGTCCGGTTCCTCGGCGTGTGCACGGTCCTGCTCGCCATCGTCTTCACCGGCTCGAACGGCGCCGCGATCGGGCTCGGGGTCATGGTCCTCGTGGCCCTCGTCGTCGGCCTCCTCAAGCGCCGCGGGGTCGTCGTCGCCGTCGCGGTCGCGTGCGTCGCGGGCGCCGCCTTCGCGGCCGTCGTGCCGCGCATCGACCTCAACACCGTCGGGCAGCAGGCGAGCGACAGCTTCCAGGTGCTGCGCGACTCGCTCGGACGCACCGACGAGTCGAGCGGGTCCCGCACCGAGCTCGCGACCGAGACGGTCGGCCTCTACCTCGAGGGTGACCTCATCGGCGTCGGCCCCGGCCGGACCAAGGCGACCCTGACCTGGCAGGCCGCGCCGTACATCAAGGAGGCGCACAACGACTACCTCGCGACGCTCGTCGAGCGCGGCGCGGCGGGCGGCGTCGGACTCGTCGTCCTCATCATCGTCATCGCCTTCCGGGTCGGCCGGGTCACCCTCTGGACGCAGGACCCCGAGGTGCGCGCCCTCGTCCCGCGCCCCCAGTGGCTGCTCGGGCTGTGCTGTGCGCTCGCGGTGGCCGCGCTGTTCTACGAGGTGCTGCACTTCCGCCACGTGTGGGCCTTCTTCGGTCTCATCGCCGGCCTCGACCCGGGGTCGCGCGGGCTGCGACCGTACGCCCGGATGCCCGAGGAGAACCGGTCATGACGTGGGGGCGCGTGCTCGAGCAGGCCCGGCCGCGGCTGCGCGGGGCCACGGCGCGGTCCGTCGTCGGCAACGTCGGGGCGCGTCTCGTGGCCCTCGTGTCGATCGCCGTCGTCACCGTGCTCGTGGCCCGGACCGGCGGTGCCGACGACGTCGGCGTCCTCGCCCTGATGCGCGTGCTGCCCGGGCTGGTCGGCGTCGTCGCCGCGTGCGGGCTCCCAGGTGCCATGGGGTACTTCGTCGCCGGTCCCGACGCGCACCACCGCGGTCTCTGGCCGACGATCCTCGCGACGATGGCTGCCGGTGGCCTGCTCGGAACCGCCGTCTGGCTCGTGCTGACCCCGCTCGTGCACGACCACCTCATGAACACCACGACGACGGCCGTCGTCGTCGCGACCGGCGCGACCGTCGCCACCCAGCTGCCGGTCGCCGTCGGCAAGTCCTGCCTCCAAGCGCTCGGCGACGCGCGCGGGTCGAACATCGTCACGGCGGCCGAGGAGGCCGTGTTCGTGCCGGCCTTCATCGCCCTCTGGGCCGTGGGGATGCGCGGCGGGTGGCTGCTCGTGTCCTCGTTGCTGCTCGCCGACGTCGTCGTCGCCGTGCACGCCTGGGTGCGCATCGCCAAGCGGGTCCACGAGCGCGGCGACCGCCTCGCCGGCCGGCCCGACCCGGCCCTCGCCCGGCGCATGGCGGCCTTCGGCGGCCGGAGCCAGGTCGGCGGCATCCTCAACCTGCTCAACCTGCGCCTGGACGTCGTCGTCCTCGGCGCGCTGACCGGGCCGGCGCAGGTCGGCGTCTACGTCGTCGCCTCCAAGTACGCCGAGCTGCTCCGGCTGCCGGGCCTCGCGCTCACGTGGGTCACCTACCCCCAGTTCGCGGGTCGCGACGGCGGTGCCCGGCACCCGGAGTGGCTCGGGGTGGGTCGGCTCGTCGCGCTCGGTGCGGCAGCAGCCGCCCTCGTCGCGGCCAGCGCTACCGTGGTGCTGCCGGTCCTCTACGGGGAAGCGTTCCGCGACGCCGTGTGGCCGGCGGTCTGGATCTGTCTCGGCCTCGTGGTCGATCCGGCGGCGGGCGTCGCCTCCGGCTACCTCCTCGGGTCGGGCCGGCCGGGCCTCAACTCGCTCATCCTCGGCGGCGGCTTCCTCGTGACGCTCGTCCTCGACCTGTTGCTCATCCCGCGCTACGGCTCCCTCGGGGCGGCGTGGGCCAGCGCCGTGGCCTACCTCGTCACCGACGTGCTCCTCGTCCGGTCGTGGCGTCGCGTCGTGAGGAGGACGCCATGAACCTGCCACCCCGACGCTCGAGCCTGCCGGCCGCCCTGCTCGGCGTCGTCCTGCTGGCCGGTCCCGCCGCGTGCTCCTCGGGCTCCGCCGCGTCGCCGACGAGCCCGGTCACCGGGGCGGCCACCCTGCGTCCCCAGTACGTCGCGCTCGCCGAGGCCGTCGCGGCCCACGGCGCCCAGGCCTGGGTCGAGGCCGACCTCATCAAGGCCTGGCTGGCCGGCCCGCAGCGGTACGCCTCCGCGCTCGAGACCGTGGTGAAGCTGGCCGACCGGCCCGGGGTGGCCGGCGTCAAGATCGCCGACGAGCTCGGCTACGAGGACGGCACGGACGCCAAGACGGTCCTCGCGTTCCTCATCGCGACGACCCGGACGCTGCACGAGCGGCTGCCCGGTCGGAAGGTCGTCGTCGACTTCATCGTGCCCGAGCTCGGCTGCCTCAGCTGGAGCGGTGTGCCCGCCGGCGTCGCCGGTTCGGGGTCGGCCGACGGACGGCGCTCGTGCGGCGCGGCCGAGGTCGCGCGCAACCCGGCCGTGGCGCTGTCGGCCGTCGACGGCTACATCGCCAAGGGGGGCCTCGACATCGTCGACCTCAGCGCCGGGCTGCGCACCGAGGGTGAGTACGCGGGCTGGGGCACGACCCGCGACGCGGCGATGGCCGCCGCGTGGGACGAGGCGTCGCGTCGGTGGGGCGGCACGGTGCGCCTGCAGGCGCGCAAGGCCCTCGCGCACCCCGGCCCGTACCAGGGGACCCAGGAGACGGCCGAGGCCGACATGCGCACCTACGTCGACATCCCCCTGGCGCACGGTGCCCACGCGGTGGACATCTGGACGTGGAGCCAGCCGTACAAGGGCGGCACGTACATGCTGACCGACCCGCAGCTCGCGCCCAACGACCTGACCCGGGCGCTGCTCGAGCGGCGTCGGCGCGGCGTCGAGCTGTGGACGCACATGACGCCCTCGTCGCTGCAGGTGGGCCTCGACCAGGACGTCGCGTCGGCGGCGTCCATCTTCAGCGGCGTGCTCGTGGCGTCGGGAACAGGGTGAGCCATGACAACCAGTGACGCAGTCCCCGAACGGGTCACCGCAGGGGCGGTGGGCCGGCACCCGGGCGTGGTCAGCGGAAGCGGCACACGGACGGACACCGCTGCGGCCCAACGGCGCCCACGCGTCGGAAGCATCTCCTGGGAGCGCCGGGCCCTCGACGTCGCCGTTGCCGTCACGAGTCTCGTGCTGCTCGCCCCGGTCCTGCTCGTCGTCGCCCTCGCGGTGCTGCTGTCGAGCCCGGGGCCCGTGATCTTCCGGCAGGTCCGCCTGACGCGTGGGCGGACCCCCTTCACGCTGTACAAGTTCCGCACCATGCGCGTCGGTACCTCGGGGCCGGAGGTGACGCGCAACGGAGACCCCCGGGTCACCGCGCCCGGTCGCCTGCTGAGGAAGACGAGCCTCGACGAGCTGCCCCAGCTGGTCAACGTGCTGCTCGGGCAGATGACGCTCGTCGGCCCGCGCCCCGAGACTCCCGCGCTCGCGGCCCGCTACCCGGCCGAGGTCGCCTGGGTCCTCGACGAGACCCCGGGGCTCACCGGGCCGGCGCAGATCAGCCTGCGCGACGACGTCAGCGTCGTGTCCGTGCCCGGCGCCGCAGAGGCGTCGGTCGCCGATCCCGAGATCGTGGAGCGCTGGTACGTCGAGCACCTGGTGCCGCTGCGCGTCGCCACCGACCTGACGTTCCTGCGGCGTCCGACGCTCTGGGCGACGCTGCGGGTCATGGGGTGGACGGCGCGCTACCTCGTCACGGGGCAACCACCGGTGATCCGACCGGGCGGCTGACGAGCGGGTCGCAGCGGGCGTTGAGGCACTCGCCGGTCCCGAGGTCGAACTCGAAGTTGTGGGCCAGGCACCGCAGCACGCCGTCGCGGATCACGGCGCCGTGCGCCAGGTCCTCGCCGGCGTGCGGGCAGTATCGGCTGACCTCCCAGTCACGCCGGCCGTCCTCGGTGCGCTCGGCGAGCGTCACGGTGTCCTCGGGGTCGCGCTCGGTCTCGTAGCGCTCGACCTCGTCGAGGGCGGCGGCGTCGGCGTGCTTGAGCAGGCCGACGAGGTAGTCGTTGTACCGGTCGGGGTCGCGCCAGGCCGAGATGCGCAGCGACAGGAACAGGTCCTCCCACCGGACGCGTCCGGTCAGCACCGCGTCGAGCCAGCGGGCCTCGACGGTGATCCGGTAGCCCGGCGCCGGGCTGCTGCCGGTCAGGTCGACGCTGCACTGCGACGGCCCGAGCTCGACGTCCCACGTGCCCCCGTCCGCGCCGTCGACGACGAACCGGACCGTCATGCCGATGCGGTGCAGGAAGTAGTCGGACAGGGCACCGAGCTCCGCGAAGTGCGCGGCGAACCGCTGGGCCAGGCCGCTGCCACGCGGCGGGTCGGGGTAGTCCGCGTACACGGCGGCGACGTCGGCGGCGCGCCGCTGCGCGTACGCGGCGAGGTAGGCGTGCAGGTCGTCCGGCAGGCGTCCGTCGGCGGCGATGTCGTCGCGGTCGCCGAGGAGGCTGAACCCCTCCCAGTGCGGGTCTTGCTCGACGACGCCGGTGCCGACGTCGATGCGGTCTCCGGGGAGCAGGCGCACGACGGCCTGGTCGCGCAGCCGCGAGCGCAGGTAGGCGGCGGCCTGGGCCGTGTCGGGGAAGATCCCGGGCGGGGCGATCCGGTCGTTGTGCTGCGCCAGGGCGGGATCGAGGAAGCACGGCGGGCCGGCGTAGGGCATGACGACCTTGGGCGGGGCGGCGCGCAGCAGGCGGCTCACCGACTTGAACTTGCCCAGACGCTTGTCGGCGCTCATCGAGGCGATGACCTCCGGCGGGTACTCGTAGCAGATCGGGTGCCAGGAGGCCCCGGACATCTGCACGCCCATGAGGTCGAGGGGACGCCCCACCTCCTCGACGGCCCGGCGCAGCTGCGCGACGGTGAGGCGGGCGTCGTTGGTGTGCAGGATCGCGTGGCCGGCCGCGAAGACGAGGATCGCCGAGTCGTGGCACATCGGGGACTGCTCCTGGATGACCGTCATCCAGTCGCCGTGGCGGTTGAGCGCGAGCCGTTCCCACCGGTCCAGCTCGATGACGACGTTGCGGATCCCGGCGGCGCGGATCCGCGAGATCATCTCCGGCGCCGGGTACCGCGGGATGACGATGCGCACGTTCGACGGCAGCGTCTGCAGCAGGTCGAGGTCCAGGTGGTCGAGGTGCTCGTGGGAGATCGTCACCCAGTCGGCGTCGAGCACGTCGGGCCGCAGCAGGTGCGAGTTGTCCGGGAACGGGAACCACGAGCCGAGGAAGGCGCCCCGCGGCGACATCCACGGGTCGCACAGCATCGTCAGGTGCGGGGCGTCGATGCGCAGCCCCGCGTGTCCCAGTGAAGTCACGACTGGCGCGTTCATGCCTCGATCGTGCGGCGGCCCGCTCCGGAGGGGCACCGCCGCGAGGCCGACCTCGTCCTACAGCAGGTGCAGTAGCGCGGCCGCCCGCGAAACCCCGGTGTCGCCGGTCCGGGCGACCGGGCATGCTGTCGTGCGAGGACAGGGGACCGAGAGCGACATGAACGACACCGACGACACGAACGAGCGTGGCCGGCGGCCGGGGCGACCGCCCGAGGACCGCGCCCTCGAGCTGCTCACCGCATCGGCGAGGCTCCGCGCCCGCGTCGAGGACATGGTGCTCGAGCACCGGTCACGCCGACCCACGCCCGGCTTCCGCCTCGTGGGCGAGGGCCTGGAACAGATCGACGCCGGGCTCACGGCCCTGGAGCCGACGGCCCGGACGAGCGTGTGGACGATGCACCCGGTGCTGTTCTGGGACCCGCAGAACCCGATGACCGACCTCGACGAGCAGACGCGGGGTCGTGGACTGGACATGTGCCTCATCACCGGGGAGCGCACCGCCGGCGCCTACCCGCTCATCAGCTCGGAGATGCCGCACGTGAGGTTCGGGCCGGCGCCATCGGGGTTCCTCCTCATCGACGGGACGACCGCGGTGGTGGGAGGCCCGCCCAGCGACGACGGGTACCCGACCGCCTGGCTGACCACCCGTGGCGACGTCGTGGCGCTGGTCCGAGCGGTCTGGGACGCGGCGCGTCCGCTGTCGCGCCCGGGCGTCCCCGACGGGGCGGACCCGCCGTTCACGGCCCGGCAGTGCCGCGTGGCCCGGCGGATGGTGATGGGCGCCAAGGATGCCGCCATCGCCCGCGAGCTCGGGGTGTCGGTGCGTACCGTGGCCGCCGAGGTCGCGGCACTCCTGCTCGGCCTGGGCGTCGCATCCCGGGCCGAGGCAGCCCTCGTGCTGCGGGGCGGTAGCGACCGGGAGGCGGCGGGTCGCCGGCGCCCGGACCGGGGCCACCCGCGCTGAGCCCCCGGGTCGGCGGGGCGTCGAGGGTTGTTCATCTCGCGCGGCCGAGCAGGTCGCGGGCACGGAGTCCGGCGATCACCCCGACGACGCCGGTCACGCCGAGCAGCACCACCTGGTAGGCCGGCAGCCACCCGGTGAGGCGCGCGTTGCCCAGGCCGCCGTCGAAGAACCCCGACGCGACGCTCACGGCGCACGCGAGCGCGAGCAGGCCTGCCGGGACCGCTCCCCAGCGGCGGCGGGTCGAGACGGCGAGGACGGTCAACAGGGTCTGGACGGCCATCATCGGCAACGGCGCCGCGAGCAGCGCGGTCGGGCCCCAGGCATCGCCCCACGTGTTGGCGCCGCTCGACACCGCGAGCACGCCTCCGACGGCGTCGACGCCGAGCAGGACGGCCTGCGCGGCGACGAGCCGCGTGGCCGTCCGTCGTGACGGGTGGCCGCCGGCGACCGGCGGGGCGGGGTCGAGCGTGGTGGGCCTGGTCGTGGTGGGCCTGGTCGTGTTGGGCCTGGTCGTGGGGGTGCTGGGCGTGGTCATCGGCTGGTCCTCCCTCGTCGTGCGACCCGTCGGTCCGGGTCTGCTGCGACGAGGGTCGCCGAGCGTTCTTGCGGGCCGCATGGGCGCCGCTTGGGGTCGTGTCCGCCCCCGGGAGAGGACAGGCCCCACCGAGGGAGCGCCAAGCCGGGTGCGGCCCGGGGGTGCGGCCCAGCGGGTTCGTGCACCCGATCGGCCCCGGCGGGCCGGTCGCGCTGGCTACCTTGACGGCATGCGCGTCTTCGTCCTCGGGGGGAGCCGGGTCGAGCGTGTCGACGGGGGGCCGGCCGTCACGCCGGGTCCGGGCGACCCGCCCGACCCGTTCGACCAGCCCGGACCAGCCACACCGGGCGAGTCCGTCGTCCTCGGAGCCCGCAAGCCCCGGTCCATCATCGCGGCGCTCGCGATGCGACCGGGTCGGCCCGTCCCGGTCGACCTGCTCGTCGACCTCGTGTGGGCGGGCGAATCGCCGCCGGCCGCGCACGGCGCGCTCCACGCGTACATCTCCGGTCTGCGCAAGGCCCTCGAGCCCCATCGCCGCGGTCGCGGTGACCCGTCGGTGCTCGGGACGACCGACCACGGCTACGTGCTGTCCGTGCCTCCCGAGGCCGTCGACGCCCACCGCTTCGCGGCGGTGGTCCGCGAGGCGGAGCGAGCCCTGGCCCCGCTCGCGTCGCAGTTCACGACCGGTCGAACGCCCGGATGGCCCTCTCGCAGCACGGTTCTCGGGACCCTCGACCGCCTGGACGAGGTGCTCGCCCTCTGGGTCGGTGAACCGTACGCCGACCTTCCCGACCACCCCGACGTCAACGCCGAGCGGGCCTCCCTCGAACGGCTGCGGGCGGCGGCCGAGGAGACCCGGCTGCTCGGCCTGCTCGCGCTCGGGGAGCACTCGGGCGTGCTCGCGACGACCGAGCCGCTGACGCTCCTGCACCCGACCCGAGAGCGACTCCACGCGCTGCACGTCGTCGCGCTCGTGCGCGGCGGTCGGCAGGCGGAGGCGCTCGAGCACCTCCGGGGCGCGCGCGAGCATCTCGCCAGCGAGCTCGGTCTCGACCCCGGTCCGGAGCTGCGCGACCTCGAGCAGGCCGTCCTCCGGCAGGACGTCGGCCTCGTCGAGTCGTTCGGCGGGACGGTCGCGGCGGCACCCCGGCAGGCGGTCGTGCGGCCGACCGGCGCCGAGGTGCCGAGGGCCGCCGAGGGACGGACTGCCGGGGGACGGCC
>JAEWFB010000230.1 GCA_023389095.1 Actinomycetes bacterium | reverse complement strand
CCTCGGCGAGGTACTTGGCCTCGAAGTCGTAGAAGGCGTGGCCCGACACGACGACGGCCTCGCCGAGCTCGCTCGTGCGCGGCGCGTCGGTGCCGTGCCCGTCGAGCACGCCGCACTCGATCTCGCGCCCGACGACGGCGGCCTCGATGACGACCTTCGGGTCGTGCTCGCGGGCGGCCTCGACGGCGGCACGCAGGCCCGACGCGTCGTCGACCTTCGTGATGCCCATGCTCGAGCCGGCACGGGCGGGCTTGACGAAGACCGGCCAGCCCAGGGTCTCGACGCGGGCGAGGGCGGCCTCGGCGTCGCGGTTCCACTCGCGGTCGGTGACGACGACGTACGGGCCGACCTTGAGCCCGGCGGCCTCGAAGACGACCTTCATCATCGCCTTGTCCACCATGACCGCGGACGCCGTGACGCCCGAGCCGACGTAGCGCACGTCGGCGAGGTCGAGCAGGCCCTGGAGCGTGCCGTCCTCGCCGAACGGGCCGTGCAGGAGCGGGAAGACGACGTCGACGTCGCCGAGCGCCCGCGGCGGCAGCCCGGGTTCGAGGACGGTCAGCGACCGGTCGCCGGTACTGAGCGGCACGACGACCGACGCGCCCGCCCCGTCGACCTCGGGCGTCTGGCCGGGCAGCAGCCGCAGCGGCTCGGGGTCGTCGGCGACGAGCACCCAGTGGCCGTCACGGGCGATGCCGACCGGCACGACGTCGTACCTGTCGCGGTCGATGGAGCGCAGGACGCTCGCGGCGGTCGAGCACGAGACGGCGTGCTCGGAGGAGCGACCCCCGAAGACGATGGCGACGCGCGGGCGGCGACGGTCCTGGGCGGGCTGGGGCTGGTCCGTGGTCATCAGACGAGACTCTATCCCGACGTTCCGGACCCCCTCGTACGCTGACGGCGTGGTCAGGGATGAGGATTCGCGCCAGCTGCACGTCGAGACGTTCCTCGTGGCGGCCGGGCGCCCGCAACGCTCGCCCGGCGCGTCGGTGAACGTCGCCGTGGAGCTCACGTCCACGTACGCCGCGGACGGCGCGGTCAACTACGCGCGGGTCGGCAACCCGACCTGGAACGCGTTCGAGGAGGCGCTCGGCGGGCTCGAGGGCGGCCACGCCCTCGTGCACGCCTCGGGCATGGGGGCCATCTCGGCCGCCCTGTCCCTGCTGCCGCCCGGGGGGACCGTGGTCGCGCCCGACACGACCTACAACGGCACCGCGGACCTGCTCACGGCCCACGAGGAGGCCGGCGGCACGGTCGTTCGGGTCCACGCCACGGACACGGACGGCTTCCTCGACGCCCTCGAGCCCGCCGACCTGCTGTGGCTCGAGTCGCCGACCAACCCGCTCATGGACGTCACCGAGCTCGACGTCGTCCTCGCCCGCTCGCGCGAGCTCGGCGTCACGAGCGTCGTCGACAACACCCTGTCGACCCCACTGCTGTGCCGGCCGCTCGGACTCGGCGCCGACGTCGTCGTCCACTCGGTGACGAAGTACCTGTCCGGCCACAGCGACGTCGTGCTCGGCGCGACGGTCACGGCCGACACCGACCGCGGCCGCGGCCTCGGCGAGCGGCTCCGGCGGCACCGCACCCTGCACGGCGCCATCGCCGGCCCGATGGAGGTCTACCTTGCGCTCCGTGGGCTGCGGACCCTCTCGGTGCGGTTCGAGCGTGCGAGCGCCAGTGCGGCCGAGCTGGCCCGGCGGCTCGGGGACCACCCCTGCGTCGAGCGGGTCCGCTACGCCGGCGCCGGCGCCATCCTGTCGATCGACGTCGCGGGCGACGAGGCCGCCGCCGAGCGCGTCTGCGCGGCGACGCGCGTGTGGCTGCACTCGACCAGCCTCGGCGGGGTGGAGTCGCAGGTGGAGCGCCGCCGCCGCCACGCCTCGGAGTCGCGTGAGGTGCCGGTCAACCTGCTGCGCCTGTCGGTCGGGATCGAGAACGTCGAGGACCTCTGGACCGACCTCGACCAGGCCCTGCGCGCCGGCTGACCGACCGTCGGCGCTCGAGGCGTCGGGCCGGTCTGCGGCTCAGTGCTTCTCGGCCTTGAGGTCGCGCGACATGAGGCGCCGGCCGACCTCCTTGGCGGGGTGTCCGTCACGGATGACGGCCACGACCTGCTCGCAGATCGGCATGTCGACGTCGTGCTCGCGGGCGAGCGTCAGGATCGACTCGCACGACTTGACGCCCTCGGTCGTCGTGCGCATCTCCGCGGTGGCCTCGGCGACGCTCATGCCGCGGCCGAGACGGACGCCGAAGGAGTGGTTGCGCGACAGGGGCGACATGCACGTGGCGATGAGGTCGCCGACGCCGGCCAGACCCATGAAGGTCTGGGGATGGGCACCGAGCGCGAGCCCGAGTCGGGTGGTCTCGGCCAGGCCACGGGTGATGATCGTGGCCTTGGTGTTGTCGCCGAAGCCGAGCCCCTCGGCCATCCCCGACGCCAGCGCGACGACGTTCTTCGTCGCCCCGCACACCTCGGCGCCGATGACGTCGGTGTCGGTGTAGGGGCGGAAGTACGGCGTGGCACAGGCGGCCGCGACGAGCTCTGCCGTGTCCATGTCGGTGCAGGCCACGACTCCGGCCGCGGGCTGCTTGAGGGCGATCTCGGCAGCGAGGTTGGGCCCGGACACGACGACGATGCGGTCCTCGCGGACGCCGGCCTCGGCGATGACCTGGCTCATCCGCAGCGTCGTGCCCAGCTCGACGCCCTTCATGAGCGAGACGACGGGAACCCCGGCCGGCAGGGCGGCCCCCCACTGCTCGAGGTTGCCGCGCAGGGTCTGCGAGGGCACGGCGAGCACGACGACGTCGGCACCCTCGAGCGCCTCCTGCGGGTCGGTGGTCGCCCTGACGGTGGACGGGAGCTCGAGCTCGGGAAGGTACTCGGCGTTGCGGCCGGCGTTGATGCTCTCGACGAGCTCCGAACGCCGGGCCCACATCCGGACCTCGGAGGCGGCTTCGGCCTCGGCGAGGATCACGGCGAACGCGGTGCCCCAGCTGCCGCTGCCCATGACGGCGACGCGGGTCACGAGGGCTCCTCCCCGTGGGGCTGGGGCCGCGTGGTGCGGCCGATGTCGTCGTGCCTGACCGGGTGGCCGATCTCCGGGACACCGTGCCGGCGCGGGTCGAAGCGCTCGTGCGGCGACGTCTCGCCACGGATCTGCTCGAGCAGCTCGGTGATGCGGTCCATGAGGCGGTCGGTGGCCTCGCGCAGGGTCTTGGTGTCGATGGGCCGGTCGTAGAGGTCGGAGAGGTCGACGGGAGGGCCGGCGATGACGTGCATGGTCTTGCGCGGGAACAGCGAGGGCCGGTGGCCGTACGGCGAGAGGATCTCGTGGGCGCCCCACTGGGCCACGGGGATCAGCGGGCAGCGGGTCTCCAGCGCGACCCGGGCGGCCCCGGTCTTGCCGCGCATCGGCCACAGGTCGGGGTCGCGGGTGATGGTGCCCTCGGGGAAGATCCCGAGCGCCTTGCCGGCCCGCACCCCATCGACGGCGGCGCGGTAGGCGTCGGTCGCGGCGGCCGAGTTGCGGTACACCGGGATCTGGCCCGAACGGCGCAGGATCATCCCGACGAACGGGATCGCGAAGAGGCTGTCCTTGGCGAGGAAGTAGGTCGCGCGCCCGTTGTCGAAGAGGAAGTGCGCGAACGGCAGCGGGTCGGCGTAGGAGATGTGGTTCGGCGAGACGACGAAGCCGCCCTCCCTGGGCAGGTTCTCGACGCCACGCCAGTCGCGCTTGGTGAGCAGCAGCAGCGGCCGGCGCAGCAGCAGGGCCGCGAACCGGTAGGCCCACGGCAGCCGCTTCGGTCGGGCACCCGTCACGTGGTCACGTCCTCCTCGTCGTGCCCGCCCTTCGGCGTGGCTGGGCTTCATCTTGTCATTTCGCGGCGCGGTGTCGAGCGACCCCGCGGCGAGTGGCACGATGGCGTCAGCATGACAACTCCCCGCGACGCCTCCACAGCCGCCCCCGGCGGTGGCCACGCCGACGGAGCCGACGTTCCCGACGCGTCGGGGTGGCGGGTCGTCGTCCCGGTCAAGGACCCGCGGCACGGCAAGTCACGGCTCGCCCGCGCGGTCGGCGCCGACCGTGAGACGCTGAGCCGCGCCATCGCGGCCGACACCCTGGAGGCCGTCGTCGACGCGGTCGGAGCCACGTCGGTCGTGCTCGTCACCGTCGACCCGACCCTGGGCGCGACGTGGGGCGCCCGCGGCGTCAGGGTCGTCGACGACCCGGGCTCCGGGCTCAACGACGCCGTCATGGCGGGGATCCGGGCCGCGCACCGGGGCGACGAGGTCGCGGACCCGTCCGGGGCTGCTCACCGCGTCGGCGTCCCCCTCGGCGACCTGCCCGCGCTCGATGCGGCATCGCTGCGGGCCGCCCTCCACGAGGCCGCGCACCACGACGACGCGTTCGTCCCCGACGCCGAGGGCACCGGCACCGTGCTGCGCACCGGCCGACGCTTCACGCCGCGGTTCGGCGAGGGCAGCGCGGCGCGTCACGAGGCCGACGGCGCCGTGCGGCTCGAGATCGACCTGCCCCGGCTGCGCACGGACGTCGACGACGCCGCCGGCCTCGCCGCTGCGCGCCGTCTCGGTCCGGGGGCCGCCACCCGCGCGGTGCTCGAGCACCGCGGATCTGCTTGGATCAGGAGCATGCAGGCCACGGTCCACCGCTACGACCCCGAGACGCGCACCGGCAGCGTCCTGCGCGACGACGGCCTCGAGCTGACCTTCGGGGCACCCGCCTTCGAGTCGAGCGGACTGCGGCTGCTGCGCGTCGGGCAGCGCCTGACCGTCGACGTCGTCGACGACGTCGTGGTGGCGCTGCGGATCGTCGGCATCGGTCCGGGCCAGCGCATCCGCTGAGCCTGCCTCCGGCCGGCGCGGCACGCCCCGGGCACCCCGCAGACACCACGCAGACGCCACGCACGGATACGCGACGAGGGCCCGACCGTCCGGCCGGGCCCTCGTCGCGTATCCGTGTCGTGCGTCGGCCCGCCGGTCGAACCGGAGGGACCGGGACGTCAGCGAGCGCTCTTGCGCGCCGTCGTCTTCTTCGCGGCGGCCTTGGTGGTCGTCGTCTTCGCCGCGGCCC
>JAEWFB010000211.1 GCA_023389095.1 Actinomycetes bacterium | reverse complement strand
GCGACGAGTGCATCGAGACCTACATCGTGTCGATGACCCACGACGTCGACGACCTCTTCGCCGTCGTCGTGCTCGCCCGCGAGGCGGGCCTCGTCGACACCGGCAGCGACACCGCCCCGGCGAGCGCGCGCATCGGTTTCGCGCCCCTCTTCGAGACGGTCGCCGAGCTCGAGGCCGCGGGGCCGCTGCTCGACGCGCTGCTGTCCGACGCGTCCTACCGACGGGTCGTGGCCGCTCGCGGTGACGTCCAGGAGATCATGCTCGGCTACTCGGACTCGTCGAAGGACGCGGGAATCGCCGCGTCGCAGTGGCAGATCCACCGCGCGCAGCGGGCGCTGCGCGACGTGGCCCGACGCCACGGCGTCGTCCTCCGGCTCTTCCACGGACGCGGCGGCTCCGTCGGGCGCGGTGGCGGTCCCACCGGCGAGGCGATCCTCTCCCAGCCCTACGGCAGCCTCGACGGCCCGATCAAGATCACCGAGCAGGGCGAGGTCATCAGCGACAAGTACACGCTGCCGGGCCTGGCCCGGTTCAACCTCGAGGTGGCCCTCGCCGCCGTGCTCGAGGCCTCGGCCCTGCACCGCCGCTCGCTGCTGCCGCAGGACGTCCTCGACGGCTGGAACGCCACGATGGACCTCGTCGCCGGACGTGGTCAGGACGCCTACCGCGCCCTGGTGCGCGACCCCGGTCTCGTGCAGTTCTTCGTGTCGGCGACGCCGGTCGACGAGCTGGGCAAGATGAACATCGGCTCGCGCCCGTCGAAGCGTCCCGGGGGCGAGGGTGGCCTCGAGGACCTGCGGGCCATCCCGTGGGTCTTCGGCTGGACGCAGTCGCGGATCATCCTGCCGGGCTGGTTCGGCGTCGGCTCCGGCCTCGCCGCGGCGCGAGAGGACGGGCGGGAGAAGACGCTGCGCGAGATGTACGGGTCGTGGGCCTTCTTCCGCACCTTCCTGTCCAACGTCCAGATGACGCTGGCCAAGACCGACCTCGACATCGCCGCCGGCTACGTGCGCACCCTCGTGCCCGGCGACGTCGCGGGCATCTTCGACACGATCCGCGAGGAGCACGCGCGCACCGTCGAGGAGGTGCTGCGGGTCACCGAGCAGGACGAGCTGCTGGAGTCGGCGCCGGTGCTGCGCCGCACGCTGGCGCTGCGCGACAGCTACCTCGCTCCCCTGCACGCCCTCCAGACCTCGCTGCTGGCCCGGTCGCGCGCCGTGCCCGACGACGTCGAGCCCGACCCGGACGTCCAGCGGGCGCTGCTGCTGACCATCAACGGCATCGCGGCGGGCCTGCGCAACACCGGATGACGCGTCAGGCGGGATCGGCGGCGTCGGCAGGGTCGGCGTTCGCGGCGCGGAGCAGGCGCTCGGCCTGCTCGCGCATGACGTCGCGCAGCTCCGGCGGGTCGAGCACCGTCAGCTCCCACGGGAGCACGCCGAGGTGCATCGCCATCCAACCCAGGTGGTTGCCGCCCGCCTCGAAGATGCAGTGCGAGCGGCCGTCGGCCGTGACGGTGCCGACCGACGGCGGAATCTGCTGCTCCACCAACGACTTCGGCGCGTGGATGCGGACGCGGCAGACGTGGTCGTAGGCGTCGCGGGAGATCGACCGGCGCACGTGCTCGGCGGCGTCGGGGGCGTCCTCGCGCGGCCGGAACCGCCAGCCGCGCGACTCGGCGCTGCTGATCCGGTCGAGCCGGAAGGTGCGCCAGTCCTCGCGGTCGAGGTCGTAGGCGAGCAGGTACCAGCGGCGGCCGGTCGCGACGAGACCGTAGGGCTCGACGCGGCGGTCGCCCGCGCCGCGCGGCCCGTCGTAGGCGAAGGTCACCCGCTCGGTCTCACGGCACGCGCGTGCGAGCACGAGGAGCGTCGACGCGTCGACGGGTGAGGTAGTGCCGTCGAGCGTCACGGTGGCCTCGTGGATGGCCTCGACCTGGGACCGCAGCCGGGCGGGCAGCACCTGGTCGAGCTTGGCCAGGGTGCGCACCGCCGCCTCGCCGAGCCCTTCGACGGTGCCGCCGGCCGCCAGACGCAGGCAGACGGCGATGGCGACGGCCTCGTCGTCGTCGAGCAGCAGCGGCGGCAGCCGGCGCCCGGCCCCGAGCTGGTAGCCGCCGCCGGCGCCGTGGGCGGCGTTGACCGGGTAGCCGAGGTCGCGGAGCCGGTCGACGTCGCGGCGCACGCTGCGGGTCGTGACGCCGAGGCGCTCGGCGAGCTCGGTGCCGCTCCAGACCGGGCGGCTCTGGAGCAGGTCGAGCAGCCGGAGCACGCGGGCCGTCGTGCCGGTGCCGTCGCTGCTCGTGGACATGCCACGAGTCTGCCACGGGCTGCGGACAGTTCCTGTCCTATATACCTGTGACGATCACTGCATGACACCGACGACGCGCACCACCACCGACTGGAACGAGACCCTCGTCGAGCAGGCCGACTGGCACTGGCAGCACCAGCTGCGGGCCCGCTTCGAGGGGCTCACCGACGAGGAGTACCTCTGGGAGCCGACCCCGGGCGCGTGGAACGTCCACCGCCGCGGTGAGGGCAGCACCGAGATCCAGGGCGGCACCGGCGAGATGACCATCGACTGGGCCTACCCCGCCCCCGAGCCGACCCCGGTGACGACGATCGCGTGGCGGCTCGCCCACCTCATCGTCGGGGTCCTCGGCGCCCGCGCCCACAACCACTTCGGCGCTCCCGAGGCCGACTACTTCACCTTCGACTACGCCGCGACCGCCGACGAGGCCCTCGCCCAGCTCGACCGCGCGTACGCCGCCTGGTTCGACGGCGTGCGCAGCTGGGGCGTCGACGGCCTCGCCGAGCCGTGCGGCCCGGCGGAAGGGCCGTTCGCGGACGCGTCGCGAGCCACGCTCGTGCTGCACATCAACCGCGAGCTGATCCACCACGGGGCCGAGATCGCCCTGCTGCGCGACCTCTGGGCCCACCGCACCGCCTGACCCGCCCGGACCGACCCACCCACGACGCGCCAGCCCATCCCCACCGAGAAGGAGCCACCCATGCCCGCACAGGTCCCACCCGTCACCGACGAGCGCGACGGCCTCATCGCCTACCTCGACCAGCAGCGCGACGCCTTCGCCGCGGCCGCGTACGGGTTGAGCGAGGAGCAGATCCGCCTGACGCCCACGGCCGGCACGCTGTCGATCGGCGGGCTGGTCAAGCACGTCACGACGTGCGAGCGCGGCTGGGTGGAGCGGATCGCGGCGGCACCGGAGGCCCCGACGCCGCCCGACGCGTCCGTCGAGGAGCAGGCGCAGGCCTGGGGCGACGACTTCCGTCTCACCGATGCCGACACCCTCGAGTCGCTCCTCGCGGCCCTCGCCGCGCAGGGCGAGGTCACCCGCGAGGTGCTGCGCACCGCCGACCTCGACGCAGCCGTGCCCGTGCCGCGGGACGCGCCGTGGTTCCCCAGAGACGTCGACGCGTGGTCGGTGCGCTGGGTGGCCCTGCACCTCGTCGAGGAGCTGGCCCGGCACGCGGGACACGCCGACATCGTCCGCGAGTCGATCGACGGCGCCACGATGTACGAGCTCGTGGCCGGGCGGGAGGGCTGGCCCGAGACGCCGTGGCTCAAGCCGTGGCGCGCGGCGGTGGTCACGCCGGGCTGACGAAGGACAAGCACCGGAGACAGGCGAAGGGCCCTTGGAAGTATGAGTTCCAAGGGCCCTTCTGGGTGACCGGTCGTTGGTGACGCTCCCGGCCGACGCGTCGGTTCCTTCGGTCCCGCCAGCCTCGTCACCCGGCTGTCGCAGTGGGTTGCCCCACCGTGTGGACCGTCGTCCCCGTCCCGTCCCGCTCTCCCCGAGGGGAGTGCGTGAGAGATTTCTATCCCGTC
>JAEWFB010000097.1 GCA_023389095.1 Actinomycetes bacterium | reverse complement strand
GCGCCGGGCACGACGTCGTCGAGACCCTCGCGGCCAACGCCGGCGTGCCGGTCTGGAACGGCCTCACCGACGACTGGCACCCGACGCAGTCGCTGTGCGACGCCCTGACGATGCGCGAGCACGGCGGTGGCAAGCCCGACGGCGAGATCGCCTTCGCGTTCGTCGGCGACGCCCGGTTCAACATGGGCAACTCGCTGCTCGTCACCGGCGCGATGCTCGGCATGGACGTGCGGATCGTGGCCCCGCGCTCGCTGTGGCCCTCGGACGCCGTCGTGGCCATCGCCCGCAGGTACGCCGACGAGACCGGCGCGCGCGTCTCGCTGACCGAGGACGTCGCCGAGGGGGTGCGCGGCGTCGACGTCGTGCACACCGACGTCTGGGTCTCGATGGGCGAGCCCAAGGAGGTGTGGGCCGAGCGCATCGAGCAGCTGAGCCCCTATCAGGTCAACGCGGACCTGCTTGCGGCGACGGGGAATCCGCAGGTCAAGTTCATGCACTGCCTCCCGGCCTTCCACGACCTCGACACCCAGGTCGGCCAGGACGTCCACCAGCAGTTCGGGCTCAAGGAGCTCGAGGTGACCGACGACGTCTTCGAGTCCGACGCGTCGGTCGTCTTCGACCAGGCCGAGAACCGGATGCACACCATCAAGGCCCTCATGGTGGCGACGCTGGCCCGACTGGACGTCTGACGTTCACGCGCGGTTGGTGGTGCGCCACGGTCGCGATGCGGGAGAACGTCAGGCATGCACATCTCACGCACCCCCCTCGTCGCGGCCGTCGCCGCCGCCCTCCTCGCGATCCCCGCCGTGGCGGCGGCAGCCAGCCCCGCCGCCTCCTCCGACGTCCCGCCCGGCCAGCAGAAGGACGGGCACTTCTCGTTCGCCGTCATCGGCGACGTGCCGTACGGCGACGCGCAGGTCGCCGCCTTCCCCCGGTGGGTCGACCAGATCAACGCCACGCCGGGCCTGTCGTTCACGATCCACGTGGGCGACATCAAGAACGGCTCCTCGACGTGCACCAACGAGTACTTCGACATGATCCGCACCCAGTTCGACCGCTTCTCCCTGCCGCTCATCTACACCCCCGGCGACAACGAGTGGACCGACTGCCACCGCACGAACAACGGCACGTACAACCCGCTCGAGCGCCTCGCCGCGATCCGCACGACCTTCTTCCCGAGCCCGGGCCAGACCCTCGGCGCCACCCCGATGACGGTGGACTCCCAAGCGGCCCAAGGCTTTCCGGAGAACGTCTCGCTGCGCCGCCAGGGCGTCGAGATGGCGACGCTCCACGTCGTCGGCAGCAACAACGGGCTGCTCCCCTGGCCCGAGCTCGGCTTCACGAGCCCGACGCCCCAGCAGGTCGCCGAGGAGCGGGACCGCATGGACGCCGCCGTCGCCCAGGTGCGCCAGGCGTTCGCGTCGGCCCGCCAGCGCCACGACCGCGCGGTGGCCCTCTTCACCCAGGCCGACATGTTCGACCCGACCTACGACGTCACCTGGGCCGACGACTCGGCGTTCCAGCCGCTCGTGCGCGAGCTCGTGGCCCAGTCGCGCGACTTCGACGGCGAGGTCTACCTCTTCAACGGTGACAGCCACGTCTACAACGCCGACCGGCCGCTCGCGGCCGGCTCGAAGTGGCTCGGCTTCTACGGCATCGAGGGCTCGGCACCGAACCTGACCCGCGTGACCGTCGACGGGTCGAGCAACAACAAGGACTTCCTCAAGGTCTCGGTCAACCGGCCGGGCGCCGACCACGTCCTGTCCTGGGAGCGCATCCCCTACGCGTCCTGACCGCAGGAACGCACGCGCGACGGACGCGTCGGGGCCCGGTCCCGACGCGTCCGTCGCGTCGTCCGCGTCCCGACGCCTCTCGACGCCTCCCGACGCCTCAGCCCTGCGTCAGCTCTGGGTCAGCTCTGGGACACGGTGACCGTGGGGCAGGGCGGGAGCGTCGAGGTCGGGGTGGGTGCGGCCGGCGTGGGGCCGAAGGCCTTCCAGGTGGGGCCGACGACGAGGTCGACGGTGTCGCCCTTGCGCTTGTCGTTGACCAGCGTCGCGCCCGGCACGTACTTCTTGACGAGGGCTGCCGAGGCCTCGCTGTCGGGCCCGAACCGGATGAGCGCGACGCCCTCGACCGTCGCCTTCTTCGGGTCGTTGGCCACGGCCTTGATCGTGAACCCGCGCTTGCCGGCCTCCTCCGAGACCGCCTTGGCGAGCCCGCGCCGGTTGCTGCCGTTGTAGACGTCGAGGCTGACGTCGCGCGGCTGGAGGGGGACGACGACGGGCTCGGAGCTGCACGGACCCGGCTTGGGCTGCGAGGCGTTCCAGTAGCTCGACGCGTAGTAGAAGGCCCCGGCGAGCGCCAGCAGCACGACCACGATGACGATGGTCGACCGACGTTGGCGTCGCACCCGGTAGGTGCGGCCCTCGTCGCCTGCGGCGTCCGACATCGGGTCTCCTCCTCGTCGGCGCACCACCCCCTGTGGTGCGCGTGTGTCAGGAGAGTACGAGGACTCGGGCGTGAAGGACAGGACGTTGCTGCAGCGCGGCGCGCAGGGCCCGGTGCAGGCCGTCCTCGAGGTACAGCTCGCCCTTCCACTCGACGCAGTGCGGGAAGAGGTCCCCGTAGAACGTCGAGTCGTCGGCGAGCAGCCCGCGCAGGTCGAGGGTGCTCTTCGTCGTGATGAGCTCACCGAGCTGCACGACGCGCGGCGGGACGTTCGACCAGTCCTTCGTCGTCTCGAGTCCGTGGTCCGGGTACGGGCGGGAGTCGCCGACGGCCTTGAAAATCACTGCGTCAGCATAGACAGCGAACCCGTGAGCGTGCGGGCTAGAGTTCGACGCGTGAGCGGTTCAGCCAGCGAGGCACCGAACGAGACCACGTCAGCCGCCGCCCAGATCGAGGAGATCCGGGCGGGCTATGCGTTCGAGGGTGGGGTGCTCAAGCTCGGCGCCGCCGTCGTCGACGGCACGGCCCATCCCGACGCGCCCGTGCAGATCCCGCTCAGCGTCCTCAACCGGCACGGGCTCGTCGCCGGCGCCACCGGCACCGGCAAGACCAAGACCCTCCAGCTCATGGCCGAGCAGCTGTCCGACGCGGGGGTGCCGGTGTTCCTCGCTGACATGAAGGGCGACCTGTCCGGCGTCGCCACCCCCGGCGAGGGCAACGACAAGATCACCGCGCGCGCCGCCGACGTCGGCATGGAGTGGACGGCCAAGGCCTACCCGAGCGAGTTCCTCACCCTCGGCGGCAAGGGCACCGGCATCCCGATCCGCGCGACGATCACCGGTTTCGGCCCGACCCTGCTGAGCAAGTGCCTGGGCCTCAACGACACCCAGGAGAGCAGCCTCGGGCTGATCTTCCACTACGCCGACAAGAACGGCCTGGCGCTGCTCGACCTCAAGGACCTCCGGGCCGTCATCACGCACCTGACCTCCGACGAGGGCA
>JAEWFB010000241.1 GCA_023389095.1 Actinomycetes bacterium | reverse complement strand
CCGGTCGAGGCGGCGGCCGACGCCACCGCTCCTCTCAAGCGCGCCTTCAGCCCCGTTCCCGGCCCTGCCAACCACGAGGCGTCCTGACGCGCGCTGCGAGCCCACGTGCCCTAGCGTCGTGAACCGTCGCCCAACGAAGGGACCGAACGCATGCACTCACTCGCGGGGCTGTCGAGCGCCGACACCCTCATCAGCGCCAATCCCGTCGACTACGTCATCATCGCGCTGTACTTCGTCTTCGTCCTCGGCATCGGCCTCATGGCGCGGCGAGCGGTGTCCGACTCCATCGACTTCTTCCTGTCGGGCCGCTCGCTGCCGGCCTGGGTCACCGGTCTGGCCTTCATCTCGGCCAACCTCGGGGCCGTCGAGATCATGGGCATGTCGGCCAACGGCGCCGAGCTCGGGATCTCCACCGTCCACTACTTCTGGGTCGGTGCCATCCCGGCGATGGTGTTCCTCGGCGTCGTCATGATGCCGTTCTACTACGGCTCGAAGGTGCGCTCGGTCCCCGAGTTCATGTTCCGGCGCTTCGGCACCGGGGCCCACCTCGTCAACGCGCTGAGCTTCGCGGTGGCCCAGCTGCTCATCGCGGGCGTCAACCTCTACCTGCTCGGCTCGATCGTCCACGCCCTGCTCGGCTGGCCGCTCTGGCTGACGCTCCTCGTGGCGGCCGCGATCGTCCTGTCGTACATCACCCTCGGCGGCCTGTCGGCGGCGATCTACAACGAGGTGCTCCAGTTCTTCGTCATCCTGGCGGCGCTGCTGCCGCTGACCCTCATCGGCCTGCACCGCGTCGGCGGCTGGCAGGGGCTGCAGGACAAGATCACGCAGTTCGCGGCCGCCGCTCCGGCCAAGGCCGGTGTGCCCCCGGCCGACCAGCAGCTGCACTCGTGGCCCGGTGAGGCGCTCTCCGGCTTCAGCTCGCCGTTCTGGTCCGTCGTCGGCATCGTCTTCGGTCTCGGGTTCGTGCTGTCCTTCGGCTACTGGACGACGAACTTCGTCGAGGTCCAGCGCGCCATGGCCTCCGACTCGCTCTCCTCCGCACGCAAGGCGCCGATCATCGGGGCCTTCCCCAAGATGTTCGTGCCGTTCATCGTCATCGTCCCGGGCATGATCGCGGCCGTCCTCGTGCCGGAGATCCAGCAGCTGAAGAACGGCGGGGCGCCCCCCGGCGGCGCCTCGGGCGAGGGGGTCAAGTACAACGACTCCCTCCTGCTGCTCATGCGCGACGTCCTGCCCAACGGGCTGCTCGGCATCGCCATCGCCGGACTGCTCGCGGCGTTCATGGCCGGCATGGCCGCCAACATCTCGGCCTTCAACACGGTCTTCAGCTACGACCTGTGGCAGCGCTACATCCGCAAGGACCACGCCGACGACTACTACCTGCGCATCGGCCGCCTCGCGACGGTCGGCGCGACGGTCATCGCCATCGGCACGGCCGTGGTCGCCAGCTCCTTCAGCAACGTCATGGACTACCTCCAGACGCTCTTCGGCTTCTTCAACGCGCCGCTGTTCGCGACCTTCATCCTCGGCATGTTCTGGAAGCGCATGACGCCCACGGCCGGCTGGGCGGGGCTCGTCAGCGGCACGCTGTCGGCGGTGGCCATCGCGTTCCTGTCCGAGGACGCGTTCGGGGCGGCGAGCCTCGGGGTCCTTCCCCTGAAGGGCCAGGGCGCGGCCTTCGTCGCCGCGTCCGCCGCCTTCGTCGTCGACATCCTCGTCAGCGTCCTCGTCAGCCTGGGCACCGAGCCGAAGCCGGCGGGCGAGCTGCGCGGCCTGGTCTACTCCGAGACCCCGCGCGAGGACCTCATCGACCCCGAGGAGCACCGCTACCCGTGGTACCGGCGCACGATCCCGCTCGCGATCACCGCGCTCGTGCTCGTCACCATCCTCAACGTGGCCTTCTGAGAGGAGTCGTCATGACCGACAACACTGGCAGGACGGACGGCGCCGGCAGGACCGGCACGACCGGTGGGCAGGCCGAGCGGCACACCGCGGGCGCCTTCGACATCCGCAACTTCATCGGCGCCCTCATCGGCATCTACGGCGTGATCCTCGTGTTCATGGGCCTCTTCGGCAACCAGTCGTTGGCCAAGACCGGCGGCGTCAACGCCAACCTCTGGGCGGGCCTCATCATGCTCGTCGGCGCAGCGGCGTTCATGGTGTGGGCACGGCTGCGGCCGATCGTGGTGCCCGAGCACGTCGACGAGCCCCATGACGACCCGACGCGTCCGGCACCCCGGCGCCGCGGCGGCGGGCACTGAACCCACGTCGAACGGCCCGACCCCCTCTGGGGCCGGGCCGTTTCGCGCTCCCGGCGCGGGCGGGCCGGGTCAGGCGCCGGGTCAGGCGCTGGCGCGACGCCGGGGCCGCGGCTGGCACACCGGGCAAGAGAAGGACGAGCGGTTCATGAACTGCTCGCGGCGCATCAGGGCGCCGCAGCGGTCGCACGCGGTGCCCTCGCGGCCGTAGGCGTGCAGGGACCGGTCGAAGTAGCCGCTCGCGCCGTTGACGTTGACGTAGAGCGCGTCGAAGCTCGTGCCGCCCTGGCCCAACGCCTCGGCCATGACCTCCCGAGCGTGGTCGAGGATCCGCGACAGGGTGGGCTTGGTGAGGGCCGAGCACAGCCGCTCCCCGTGGACCTGGGCGCGCCACAGCGCCTCGTCGGCGTAGATGTTGCCGATGCCCGACACGAGGGTCTGGTCGAGCAGTGCGCGCTTGACGGCGCTGTCGCGCTGCTTCATCCGGCGCACGACGGCCGCCTGGTCGTAGACCGGCTCGAAGGGGTCGGGCGCGATGTGGGCGACGACCTCGGGGATGCCGTCGGCGCCGAGCGGCGAGAGCTGCAGGCCCCCGAACGTGCGCTGGTCGACGAACCGCAGCTGCGGGTCGCCGTCGGCGAAGTCGAACTGCGCGTGGCAGTGCTTCTCGAGCGGCGCGTCGGCCGGCTCGACGAGCATCTGCCCGCTCATCCCGAGGTGGACGATGAGAGCGTCCTCGCCGTCGAGGGCGAGCCACAGGTACTTGCCGCGCCGGGAGGCGGCCGTGACCGTGACGTCGTGCAGGCGGGCCGCGAGGTCCTCCGGTCCGGCGTCGTGCCGCCGCGCGACGCGGACCCCGGTGATCCGGGCCCGCGCGACGTGACGGCCGACGACGTGCCCCTCGAGGCCACGGCGGACGACCTCGACCTCGGGCAGCTCTGGCATCGCGGGCGGACCGGGTGCGTGGGTGGGTGGGCCGGACGCGTCAGCCGAGGGCGCCCGTGGGGCGCACGGGCCCCCGAGGTGCCTCGGACGCGTCGGTTGCCTCGGACGCACCGACGGAGGCGTCGGAGCGGCGGTCGTCGAGCGTGTGCCAGGCCTGCTTGGCGGCCTTCTGCTCGGCCTCCTTCTTCGAGCGGCCGCGCCCCTCGCCGAGGACCTCGTCACCGACGACGACCTGGGCGTGGAACTCCTTCTCGTGGTCGGGTCCCTGCTCGCCGACGCGGTACTCGGGCGTGCCGAGCGTGGCACCGGCGGCCATCTCCTGCAGGCTCGTCTTCCAGTCGAGGCCGGCACCGAGGGTGGCCGCCTCCTCGATGAGCGCGTCGAAGTGGTGGTGCACGAAGGTGCCGGCCCGGTCGATGCCGACGCTGAGGAAGACGGTGCCGATGACGGCCTCGAGGGTGTCGGCGAGGATCGAGGCCTTGTCACGGCCGCCCGTCGCCTCCTCCCCCTTGCCGAGCATGACGTAGCCGCCGAGGTCGAACGTGCGCGCGACGTCGGCGAGGGCCCGCATGTTGACCACCGCCGCGCGCAGCTTGGCCAGCTGGCCCTCGGCGAGGTCCGGGTGCTCTCGGTAGAGCGATTCGGTGACGACGAGCCCGAGCACGGAGTCGCCGAGGAACTCGAGGCGCTCGTTGTTGGGCAGGCCGCCGTTCTCGTACGCGTACGAGCGGTGCGTCAGGGCACGCAGGAGCAGCGGCTCGTCGACCCCTTTGCCGACCACCTCGTCGAGGTGGTCGAGAAGGGCGTCGACGGGCCGCTGCGGCTCCTGCATCACCGCCGGAACACCCCCGGTGTCGATGTCGCTCACGGGGCCGCTCACGGGCAGGTCAGGCCTGGTGCTCGGTGCGCTCGGCGGCGGCGTAGTGACGGCCCTTGTAGGTGCCGCACGACGGGCAGGCGATGTGCGGCTGGGCCGCGGCGCCGCACGACGGGCACGTGGTCAGGGTGGTCGGCGTAGCCTTCCAGTTCGCGCGACGCGAACGGGTGTTGGAGCGCG
>JAEWFB010000026.1 GCA_023389095.1 Actinomycetes bacterium | reverse complement strand
GAGCAGCCGGATGCGGATCGTCAGCAGCTCGATCTCGAGCAGCTCCACCCGGATGTCGCCCGCGATGATGATGCCCTTGTCGAGGACCCGCTCGAGGATGTCCGCCAGGTTGGCCGGCTGGGGACGGCCGCCACCGCCGTAGCCGTTGACGGCTGCGGTGGGACGGGGGCCGGCGACCTGGCCGGGAGACTCGCTCATGCCTGCTCGTCCGCCTTTCCGCGGACGTACCGGCGCACTCGCCGGTAGCCCACGAGGTCGCCGTCCGCGTCGACGTCGACGTCGTACAGCGCGAGGAGGTCGGTCGTGTCGGGGATGCGTCGGGCCTCGAGGACCTCGATCTGGACCGTCCACCCGTCATCGGTGCGGCTCAGCCCCGTGACGCCTTCGGACTCACGCCCGGTCAGCTCGAGCAGCTGCCCGACGGCGCGGCTCGCGACCGCGGCCCCGGTCGGCTTCCCGGCACCGGTCCTGCGCGCAGGCGCGCGCTCCCCGGACCGCCGGGACGGCTTCTCGGCGGCTCGGGGTGCCCGGCCCTGCTGCTCGGACGAGGCCACGGCTCAGACCTCCCAGCGGGCCGCTCGGGGGCTGTCCAGAAGTCGTTGCATCAGCTCGTCCTCCATGATCTCGGCCTCCTCGTCCGCGAGGGTGCCGTCGATGCGTGCGCGGTCGATCTCCTCCAGCTGGCGCCGGATGAGGGCCGGGTCGGTCATCTCCTGCTGGGCCTGCGCCGCCAGCCGCTCCGCCACCCAGACGGTCCCCCGGACCGGGGCGAGCGGCAGGCCGACGAGGGCGCTGAGCAGACCCATCACTCGCCCCCCACGAAGTCGTAGGGCGCCACGGGGCCCACGAGGGCGAGGCTGGCACGGGGTGCCATCGAGGCGGCCAGCGCCTCGGCCGACTCCTCGAACTCGCCGACGAGGTCACGGTCCACGAGGAAGGCCAGCTCCGCGAGGTGGTCCACGCCGGCCCCGGCCAGGACGCTGCAGGCGACGGAGTGGGGTGCCAGCGCGTCGATCAGCGTCTGGCCGTCGGCCTGCCGCTTGTCCTCGAGGGCCTGCGCCACGAGCTCGCCCAGGCGCACGCGGTGGTGGTAGGTCGTCTCCTCGGGACGGCCGCGGGTCAGGTCGCGCAGCTCGGCGATGGCGCGGTTCTCCTCCACCACCTCGGCGAGCACGGCCGACTCGTCGTAGCGGGCCCTCAGGGTCAGCTGGCACCGGCCGTCGAGCCCGTCGAGGACCTCCGTCAGGTCCTGCTCACGCTCGGCCAGCGCGATGTCGGCAACCTGCGTGTCGTCATCGAAGACCGCGCCGAAGCGGACCGGCAGGACCGTCGCGCCGTGCTCGACGAGGGCGCGGAGGACCTCGCCGTGCGCCAGCACGTGCGCCCGTCCCCCGAGCGGCTCGTCCGCATCGACCTGGCTGACGACGGCGGCCAGGTCGTGGTGTCGCACGATGCCCAGCGGTGCCGACCCCAGACCGGTGAGGCCTTGAGGGAGAGTCGAGTCCGCCGTCACGACGGCGTAGAGATAGCTCGCCACGGTACGCCTCACGCCTCCTGCGGCCTGCGCCGGCGCGGCGCGGCCTTCTTGGTGGGCCTGCGGCGTCGCGCCTGCCCGTCGTCATCGCCGTCGTCATCGTCGTCGTCACCGTCGGCATCGTCGTCCCCGTGGCCGGTGAAGGCCTTCTTGGCGCCTTCGATGATCCCCGAGCTCTTGCCGCGGGCACCGCCCTGCTGCATCTGCTCGATGACCTCGGGGAGGTCCTTGCCGCCCTTCTCGTACAGGTCGAGACGGTTGGTGGCCTCGGCGAACCGCAGGTAGGTGTCGACGCTGGCGATGACGATGCGCGCATCGATGGTCAGCAGCTCGATGCCGACGAGGGAGACGCGGACGTAGGCGTCGATGACGAGGCCCTTGTCGAGGATCACCTCGACGACGTCGGCCAGGCCGCTCGGGGCCGGTCGCTCGAGGTACCCGCCGCCGCGGCGCTGGGTGGATGTCACGGTCATGAGAGGTCACCTTTCGATCCGGACCGACTGGTCCTCAGGCAGGTCATCGCGTCCGGCTCCGCTTCCGGCGCGGGGCACGCTCCTCGCGGTCGTCCCCGCCGTCGTCCTCGGGCTCGTCGTACTCGTCCTCCGGGCCCTCGTCGTCGTCGGACTCGTCGTCCTGCGACTCGTCGTCGTACTCGTCGTCCGCCTCGTCGGAGGCGTCGTCGTACTCGTCCTCGGGTCCGTCGCCGTTCTCGTCGGCCTCGTCGTCCTGAGGCTCGTCGTCCCCCGACTCGCCGGACTCGTCGTCGTACTCGTCGTCGTAGTCCTCGCCCTCGGCGTCGTCCTGCCGGCCCTCGTCCTCCAGGACCTCCTCGTGGCTGCGCTCGACCTTCTTGTCATGGATCTCGCCGCGCCAGCCCTCGACGTCGTCGGGGTTCTGGGCGACGTTCATCATCACGTGGCGGCGGAAGTGCTTGAGCTCCAGACGCGCCCGACGGCCCTGGGCGCGCCAGATGTTGC
>JAEWFB010000665.1 GCA_023389095.1 Actinomycetes bacterium | reverse complement strand
ATCAAGGTCAAGGCCATCGTCGACGGCTTCGAGAACGCGGCCGACGCGTTCGAGAAGGTGGCGCACGTGGTCGAAGGCATCGCGGTCAAGGAGTCCTGACCCTCTGATGGACACCACCGTCCCCCTCTTCGGCGTGGTCGCGGTCATCGCGCTCGCCATGGGCTTCAACTACACCAACGGGTTCCACGACGCGGCCAACGCCATCGCGACGTCGGTCTCGACGCGCGCGCTCACCCCGCGCGTCGCACTCGTCATGGCCGCGGTCGCCAACCTCTTCGGCGCGTTCTTCGGGCAGAAGGTCGCTGCGACGATCGGCAGCGGCATCATCGCCCAGCCCACCGGCGTCGACGGTCTCTGGCTCGTGGCCGCCGCCCTCGTCGGCGCCACCGGCTGGAACCTGCTCACGTGGTGGTTCGGCCTGCCGTCGAGCTCCTCGCACGCCCTGATCGGCGGCCTCGGCGGCGCCGCGCTCGTCGCGGGCGTCGCGGTCCAGTGGTCGGTCATCTGGAGCAAGGTCGTCATCCCGATGGTCCTGTCGCCGGTCATCGGCCTGGTCGTCGGTTACCTCGTCATGGCAGCGATCATGTGGGTCTTCCGCAGGTCCAACCCCGGACGCGTCACCCGGGGCTTCCGCCTCGCCCAGACGGCGTCGGCCGCGGCCATGGCGTTCGGCCACGGCCTGCAGGACGCCGCGAAGACCGCCGGCGTCGTCGTGCTCGCCCTGACGATCGCGGGCTACCACACCGGCCCCACGGTCCCGCTGTGGGTGCTCGTGCTCTCGGCGATCGTCATCTCGCTCGGCACCTACGCCGGCGGCTGGCGCATCATGCGCACCCTCGGCCGCCGCATCATCGACCTCGGCCCCCCTCAGGGCTTCGCGGCCGAGACGACGGCCGCGTCGATCCTCTACGTGGCCGGCCTGGCCTTCGGCGCCCCGATCTCGACGACGCACACCATCACCTCGGCGATCATGGGCGTCGGCGCGACCAAGAGCGTGCGCGCCGTGCGGTGGAACGTCGCCGGCAACATCGTGGGGGCCTGGTTCCTGACGTTCCCGGGTGCCGGCCTCGTGGCCGTCCTCGCCTGGTACGCCACCGCGATCTTCCGCTGAGCCGGTCGCCGGGACGGCCCCGCCGTCCCGACCCTGAACGCCGCAACACACCGAGTAACAGTCAACCCCGCACGGAATAACCGTGCGGGGTTGACTACTACTCGGTGTGTTGCGGTTTCTGGCGTGCGGGAGCACGCGGCTCAGCCGAAGCGGCCGGAGATGTAGTCCTCGGTGGCCTGCTCGGTCGGGTTGTTGAAGATCCGGGTCGTGTCGTCGATCTCGATGAGCCGGCCCGGCTCGCCCGTCGCCTTGAGGTTGAAGAAGGCGGTGCGGTCCGAGACGCGGGCCGCCTGCTGCATGTTGTGCGTGACGATGACGATCGTGTAGTCGCTCTTGAGGTCGTTGATGAGGTCCTCGATGGCGAGCGTCGAGATCGGGTCGAGCGCCGAGCACGGCTCGTCCATGAGCAGCACCTGCGGCTGCACGGCGATCGCACGGGCGATGCAGAGGCGCTGCTGCTGGCCGCCGGACAGGCCGGCACCGGGCTTGCCGAGGCGGTCCTTGACCTCGTTCCAGAGGTTGGCGCCCTTGAGCGAGCTCTCGACGATGCCGTCGAGGGTCTTCTTGTTCCGGACGCCGTTGAGGCGCAGACCCGCCGCGACGTTGTCGTAGATCGACATCGTCGGGAACGGGTTGGGGCGCTGGAAGACCATGCCGACGGTGCGGCGGACCGCGACGGGGTCCATCGCCGGTGCGTAGAGGTCCTGGTCGTCGAGCATGACCTTGCCCTCGACGCGTCCGCCGGGGATCACCTCGTGCATCCGGTTGAGGGTGCGCAGGAAGGTCGACTTGCCGCAGCCGGACGGGCCGATGAACGCCGTGACGGACCGGGGCTCGACCGTCATCGAGACGCCCTCGACGGCCTTGAAGCCGCCGTAGTAGACGTTGAGGTCGCTGACGTCGATTCGCTTTGCCATGTCAGGGGATTCGCTTTCTCTTTACTTCTTGACCGAGCCGAAGTGCGCGATGAGCCGGCCGATGACGTTGAGCATCAGCACCAGCAGGATCAGCGTCAGGGCCGTCCCCCACATGCGCTCGGCGGCGGGGGCGAGGGCGAGGTCGCTGCGGTCCTGGTTGATCATCATGGGCAGGGTGGGGAAGTTGCCGTTGAACAGGTCGCGCTGGAAGTTCTTGGTGTACGGGGCGAGGATCAGCAGCGGGGCCGTCTCGCCCATGACGCGGGCGACACCGAGCAGGACGCCCGTGATGATGCCGGAGAACGCGGTGCGCAGCACGACCCGCACGACGGTGACCCACTTCGGCACGCCGAGCGCGTACGACGCCTCGCGCAGCTCGTTCGGGACGAGCTTGAGCATCTCCTCGGTGGAGCGCACGACGACGGGGATCATGAGCAGCACGAGGGCGAGCGACGCGGCGACGCCCGAGCGGTCGATCCCGAAGGTCGTGACCCACACGGCGTAGATGAACAGCGCCGCCACGATCGAGGGGATGCCCGAGAGGATGTCGACGGTGAAGCTGATGGTGCGGGCGAACCAGCCGCGGCCGTACTCGACGAGGTACACGGCGGTGAGGATGCCGATCGGCACGGCGATGAGCGCGGTGAAGCCCACCATCTCGAGGGTGCCCTCGATGGCGTGACGCGCGCCGCCGCCGACGTCGTCGGTGTTGATGTTGCGCTGGTTGCCCGTCCACCACACCGACGTGGTGAGCATGTGGGCGCCCTTGATGACGACGGTGCCGAGGATCCAGACGAGGGGCACCATGGCGAGCAGGAACGCGCCCCACATGACGACACGGGCCACCACGTCCTTGACGGCGCGGGCCCGGTGCGGGTTGCTCATCTCGCGCAGGGCCTCGCGGCCGCGCTTGCCCCCCGGCGGGGTGGTGTCGGTCGTGGTGCCGTCGGCGGGGCCGAGGTTCTCGGTCACCGTGCTCATTCGCTGAAGGCCTTCCTGCGCTCGATGACGACGCGGGCGATGCTGTTGACGATGAAGGTCAGCACGAACAGCACCAGACCCGCGGCGATGTAGGCCCCGGTCTTGCTCGGGTTGCTGAACTCGGCGGCGTTGTTGGCGATCTTCGAGGCGAAGGTCTCGCCGCCGTTGAACAGCGAGAAGGTCCAGTCGGTGCCGTCGGCGAGGGCGGACACGAGGAACGTCACGGCGATGGTCTCGCCGAGGGCCCGACCCAGCGCCAGCATCGCGGCGGAGATGACGCCGGGGCGCCCGAAGGGCAGCACCGCGGTGCGGATCATCTCCCACTGCGTCGCGCCGAGGGCGAGGGCGCCCTCCTTGTGCGTGACCGGCGTCTGGTCGAAGACCTCGCGCGAGAGCGCCGTGACGATGGGCAGGACCATGATCGACAGGACGATGCCGATGAAGAAGATCGTGCCGCCGGAGATGCCGGTCGGCGCGAGCAGGGGGAACCAGCCGAGGGTGGACTCGACCCACGTCTGCACGGGCTTCCACACCGGGAAGAACACGATGAGGCCCCAGAGGCCGTAGACGATCGAGGGCACCGCGGCCAGCAGGTCGACGAGCGTCGCCGCGGGCCGGCGCAGCCAGGCCGGCGAGTACTGCGTCAGGAACAGGGCCACGGCCACGCCGACGGGCACCGCGATGCACATCGCGATCGTCGAGGCGGCGACCGTGGTCCAGAGGAACTCGAGGATGCCGAAGGCGGGCTTGTCGCCGCCCGGCGCCCAGACGCGGCTCGTCAGGAAGCTCGCGTTGTTGTTGACCAGGGCCGGGACGGCCTGGACGACGAGGAACACCGCGATGAGGGTCACGATGGCGATGACGAGGAAGCCGGACGCCCTCGCGGCGCCGCCGAAGAGGCGGTCGCCGACGCGTCCGGTGGAGGCGCGGTCGGCCTCGAGGGGGGCCCGGCCGTCGGGGCCTGGCATCTCGTCTGTGGCGGATACGCCCGTCACGCTCGACATGTGGGGCCTTCCTGCTCTCGGGGTCTATCGGGTGGTGCAGTCAGTCAACCGGTGCAGGGGCGGACGCCGATTCCGGCGTCCGCCCCTGTGCGGTGCGGTGGGTCAGGAGATGGCGTCGACGGCCGTCTTGACCTTGGTCGCGACCTCGGCGGGCAGCGGGGCGTAGCCCTTCGCCTGGAGGCTCTGCTGGACCGCGTCGGAGGCGAACGTCTTGAGGAACGCCTTGACCTTCTTGCCCGTCTCGGCGTCGGCGTACTTCGAGCAGACGACCTCGTACGTGACGAGGACGATCGGGTAGGCCCCGGCCTCCTTGGTCGCGTAGTCGATCTTGAGCGCGAGGTTGTTGCCGGTACCGGTCTGCTTGGCCGTGGCGATGGTCTTGCCGGCCGACTCGGCGGTCAGCTCCACGGGGCCGGCGCCGGTGTCGATCTGGGCCATCGGCAGCTGGTTCTGCTGGGCGTAGGACAGCTCGACGTACGTGATGGCGCCGTCCTGGCCCTTCGTCGCGGTGGCGACACCGGCCGACTTCTCCTTGCCCTCGCCCTTGCCGGTCCACTTCTTGCCCGGGTCGTGGCTCCAGGCCTCGGGAGCAGCGGCCTTGAGGTACTTGGTGAAGTTCTCCGTCGTGCCCGACTCGTCGGAGCGGAAGTACACCTTGATCGGCGTGGCGGGGAGGGTGACGCCCTTGTTGAGGGCGGCGATGGCCGGGTCGTTCCACGTCGTGATCTTGCCGTCGAAGATCTTCGCGGCGACGTCGGCGTTGAGGACGAGCTTGCCGACGCCCTTGACGTTGTAGGCGATCGCGATCGGGCCGGTGACCATCGGCAGGTTCCAGGCCTCGGAGCCGCACGCCTGCTTGGCCGCGTCGGCCTCGACGACCCCGTCGGTCGCGACGGTCTTGAGGGCCGAGTCGGAGCCGGCGAAGTCGACCTGCTTGGCGATGAACTGCTTGATGCCGGCGCCGGACCCGGTGCCCTGGTAGTCGACGTTGGCGTCGGCGCAGGCGTTCTGGAACGCCTTGATGGCCTCGTCGATGGCGTTCTTCTGGGCCGTGGAACCCTCGGCCTTGAGGTCGCCGCTGAAGCAGTCGCCGGCCGCGGTGGTCGCGCCGGCGGCGCCGGTCGAGCCGGCGCCGGGAGCGGCACCGTTGTTCTCGGACGCGCAGGCCGAGAGCGCAAGGGCCCCGGACAGGGCGATGGCGCCGAGGGCGCTGATACGCGAAACAGACACGAGTGTGTTCCCTCTCGATGGGACGGTCTTTGGGGCCGGGCGGGCGCTGCCGTCCGACGGTGAATGACGTTTCATCCACCGCGAAGGTAGGTCGGCAGGGTGTCCGTTCCCCCACGTCCGGTTAACTCCGGGTGAACGGGGAGCGACGTCTTGGGGGGTGTGGTCGCCTCGGGATGCGGTCCGGCACGCACCCGCGGACGATGGAGGGTTCGGCGGACGCCGGGCGGGGGCTCGGCGTCACGTGGCGTCGGCCTGTGACGGCCGCGGGGGCCGGCCTCAGGTGTCGATGCGCTCGACGTCGACGACGCGGGCGTCCGGGCCCGAGCCGGCGACGTGGCAGACGAGCACCTCGCCCTTGTGCATCGCCTTGTCGCCGGCCTCCGAGAGGTGCTGGGACAGGTGGTCGGCGTCGGGGCTCGTCGGGTCGACGACGTCGGTGAGGCGCGCGAGGAGCGAGGGCAGCACGGGGCCGTGGCTGCACAGGGCGGCCGGCTGCGCCTGGCGCAGCAGCTTGTCCAGCTGGCGGCAGGCCCCCGACGGGTCGGCGGCGAAGCCCTCCTCCGACAGCGAGTCACGGGCGCGCAGCCGCACGCCGGCCCGCGCCGCGTACGGCTCGACGGTCTGCATGCAGCGGGCGCTCGAGGAGCTGACGACGCGGCGCACCCCGTAGGCCTCGAGGACGGCCGCGACGTCGAGGGCCTGGGCCCGTCCGACGGCGTCGAGCGGGCGGTCGCGGTCGTCGGAGCTCCAGCGGCTGCGCGGCCGGGCCTTGGTGTGGCGCACGAGCGCGAGCGGCCACGTGGCCAGCTGCGCGGCGCGGTCGAGGCGGACGAGCGCGAGCAGCTGGTCACGGTCGCGGGCGTAGTCGAGCCGGCTGTGGGCCGTGCGCACGTCGACCCAGGCCACCTCGTCGATCTCGTGGAGCAGGTGCCCGTCGCCGCCGGTCACCTCGGCCGCCCAGTAGTGCACCTGCTTGGTCGCCGGGCCGCCCGTCGCGTCGAGCACCGCGTACTCGGCGGGCGGCAGCGACGGTCCGAGCCGCACGACGAGCCCGGTCTCCTCGAACGTCTCGCGCACCGCCGCGACGCACGGCTGCTCGCCCGGGTCGAGCTTGCCCTTGGCCCAGGACCAGTCGTCGTACTTGGGCCGGTGCACGAGCGCCACCTCGACCCGCCCGTCGGCGCGGCGCCACGGCAGGGTGCCGGCGGCGGGGATCACGGAGGCCACGCGCGTCAGCCTGCCAGACGCGTCGGGCCCACGGGGGCGGACACCGGGCGGACCCGGAGCGGCGTCAGCGTCGCCGCGCCTTGCGTCGACGCTTGTCGTGCCGGTCGATGAGCGTGGCCTGGAGGTCGTCGAGGGGCTCGCCGTCCTCGTTCTGGTGGTGGCGCACCCAACGGCCGTCGGAGCCGAGGTCCCAGCGGGAGGTGGTGTCGGCGAAGGCCAGGTCGATGAGGTCGGCGAGCTCGAGCACGTGCCCCGGGTCGGTGATGCGGACCAGGGCCTCGACGCGCCGGTCGAGGTTGCGGTGCATCATGTCGGCGCTGCCGATGAAGACCTGCGGGTCGCCGCCGTGGTCGAACCAGAAGACCCGGGAGTGCTCGAGGAAACGGCCGAGCACCGACCGGACCCGGATGGTTTCGGAGAGGCCCTCGACGCCGGGACGCAGGGCGCAGATGCCGCGGACCCACACGTCGACCCGGACGCCGGCCATGCTCGCCCGGTAGAGCGCGTCGATGATGGCCTCGTCGACCATGGCGTTCGCCTTGATGACGATGCGGCCGGCCGGGGCGTCCTCGCCACGCGAGCGGTGGATCTCGATCTCCTGCTCGACGAGGTCGACGAGGCCCGAGCGCACCGTGCGCGGCGCCACGAGGAGGCGCTTGAACTTGCTCCGCGGGGCGAACCCGGACAGCAGGTTGAACAGGCGCGAGAGGTCCTCGCCGACCTGCGGGTCGGTGGTGAAGAGCCCGAAGTCCTCGTACACGCGGGCGGTCTTCGGGTTGTAGTTGCCGGTGCCGATGTGGCAGTAGCGCACCAGTCCCTCCGACTCCTGGCGCACGACGAGGCAGAGCTTGGCGTGGGTCTTGAGGCCGACGACGCCGTACACGACGTGCACGCCGGCCTCCTCGAGCTTGCGGGCCCAGCTGATGTTGTTGACCTCGTCGAAGCGGGCCTTGATCTCGACGACGGCGAGCACCTGCTTGCCGGCCTCGGCGGCGTCGATGAGGGCGTCGATGATGGGGGAGTCGCCCGAGGTCCGGTAGAGCGTCTGCTTGATCGCGAGGACCTTCGGGTCGTTCGCGGCCTGCTCGATGAACGCCTGCACCGACGTCGAGAACGAGTGGTACGGGTGCTGGACGAGGACGTCCTTCTGCCGAACGGCCGCGAGCAGGTCGATGGCCTTGGCGCTCTCGGTCGGGGCGAAGTCGGGGTGGGTGCGCGGGAAGAACTTCGGGAACTCGAGGTCGCTGCGGTCGACGTCGGCGATGGTGAACAGGCCCCGCAGGTCGAGCGGCGTCGGCAGCCGGTAGATCTCGCGGTCGCTGATCTGCAGCTCGCGGCTGAGCATGTCGAGGACCTTGGGGTCGATCTCGTCCTCGA
>JAEWFB010000638.1 GCA_023389095.1 Actinomycetes bacterium | reverse complement strand
GCGAGGACGGCCTCGAGCGTCGGGACCGAGACACCCCACGGGTCGAAGTCGCAGTCGGCGACGACGCCGTTGACCATCCCGACGAGGCCGAGGCGCTGGCCGTCCTCGGGGCTGAAGATCGTGACGCCGGACTCGCGCAGGCGGGAGATCTCCTCCGGCACGATGACCCCGCCACCACCGCCGACGACGCGCACGTGCCCGGCGCCGTTCTCGCGGAGCAGCTGCACGAGGTACTCGAAGTACTCGACGTGCCCGCCCTGGTAGGAGCTGACCGCGACGCCCTGCGCGTCCTCCTCGATCGCGGCGTCGACGACCTCCTGGACGGAGCGGTTGTGCCCGAGGTGGATGACCTCGGCCCCCTGGCTCTGCATGATCCGCCGCATGATGTTGATCGACGCGTCGTGGCCGTCGAAGAGGCTCGAGGCGGTGACGATGCGGACGTGGTGGGACGGCTGGTGGAGCTCGCGCTGCGCTGCGTCGGACATGGCCAAAATACTAGGACTTCCAAATAATGGACGTCAACGCGTCACCCCCCTACGATGGGCGCATGACTGCGGAGACGAGCGCGCCGGCCGGCTCCGGCCTCGGCTTCGACCCCATCGCCCGGGCCCGCGAGCAGTGGCACGAGCAGGGCTGGGACGCCGCCGCCGACGGCATGGCCGCGATCACCTCGCTCATGCGCGCCCACCAGATCGTGCTGGCCCGCGTCGAGGCGACGCTCAAGCCGCTCGGGGTCACCTTCGCCCGCTACGAGGTGCTGATGCTCCTGTGGTTCAGCCGGCGCGGGTCGCTGCCGATGAAGGTCATCGGCAGCCGCCTGCAGGTGCACCCGACGAGCGTCACCAACGCCGTGGACCGGCTCGAGGACGCCGGCCTCGTCGTCCGCTCGACCCACCCCGAGGACCGCCGCGCCATGCTCGTCGCGCTCACCCCGACCGGCCGCGAGCTCGCCGAGCGGGCCACCAAGGCGCTGAACACCGAGGTGTTCGAGCAGCCCGGCCTCGAGCCCGACGACGTGCACGACCTCGTCGACACGCTGACGCGCCTGCGGCGCGACGCCGGAGACTTCTGAGCCCTCGCTCGGCAGACTGGCGGCATGACCGCACCCGACACCGCCCCGACCGGCGCCGAGCACGCTGCGCACCTGACCTGGCTCGCCGAGCAGCGACGCGGCCTGCGGGCCTTCGCCCGTGGCGCCGTCCACCCCGCCGGCGGCTTCGGCCGGCTCGACGACGCCGGGCGCCTGGCCGAGGGCAGCGGCATCGAGACGTGGATCACCGCCCGGATGACGCACGTCGCGGGGCTCGCGGTCCTCGAGGGCGACCAGTCGTGCGCCGACCTGCTCGACCGCGGGGTCGCCGCGTTCGCTCCGGGCGGCGTCCTCGCCGACCCCGACGCCGGCGGCTGGTACGCGTCGGCCGACGCGTCCGGCCGGCCCGAGGTGACCGAGAAGCGCGCCTACGACCACGCGTTCGTCGTGCTCGCGGCCGCGACGGCGTCGGCGGCCCGCCACCCCGACGGCGACGAGCTGCTCGACGCGGCGCTCGACGTGCTCGACCGCCGGTTCTGGCGCGACGCCGACGGGCTCGTCGTCGACGTCTGGGACCGTGGGTGGACCGACCTCGAGCGCTACCGCGGCGCCAACGCGAACATGCACACCGTCGAGGCCTTGCTGGCCGCGTGGGACGTGACCCGCGACCCACGCTGGCTCGACCACGCCCGCAGCATCGTCGAGCGCATCGTGCACGCCTTCGCCCGCGACTGGGGCTTCCGGCTGCCCGAGCACTTCACCCCGGACTGGGTGCCCGACCCCGGGTACAACCGCGACCGGCCGGCCGACCCGTTCCGGCCCTACGGCGTCACGACCGGCCACCTGCTCGAGTGGTCGCGCCTGTGCCTGCACCTGCGGCACGGCCTCGACGGGGCCGCACCCGCGTGGCTGCTCGACGACGCCCGTTCCCTCTTCGACGTCGCCGTCCACGAGGGGTGGTCCGTGGACGGGCACGAGGGGTTCGTGTACACGACCGACTTCGAGGGCACGCCCGTCGTGCGCGACCGCCTCCACTGGGTCGTCGCCGAGGGCATCGCCGCCGCCCGCACGCTCCAGCTCGCGACGGGCGACCGGACGTACGGCACGTGGTACGACACCTGGTGGGCGCACGCCCGCGACCACTTCGTCGACGACCGGCTCGGCTCGTGGCGGCACGAGCTGTCCCCCACCCTCGAGCCGGCCAGCACGGTGTGGGAAGGCAAGCCGGACGTGTACCACGCCTACCAGCTGTGCCTGCTCGGCGCGCTGCCCGGGATCACCTCGTTCGCCGGCGGCCTGCGCGACGGGTTGCTGCCGGCGGTCGGCGAGGCACCCTAGGTCCGGCCGTTCAGGCGCCGATGACGCGGTCGAGGAAGGCGTTGCCGAAGACGCGGTCGGGGTCGACGCGGTCGCGCAGGGCCCGGAAGTCACCCAGGCGCGGGTAGAGCGGGTCGAGCTCGGCCGCCGTGGCGACGAAGCACTTGCCCCAGTGCGGGCGTCCGCCGAGGGGCAGGAGCAGGTCCTCGAGCGCCGGCAGCAGGCCGTACACGGCGGGCACGTCGCGCACCCACGTGAAGTGGATGCCCACGACGTCGTGGCCGTAGGAGCTGCTGAGCCACAGGTCGTCGGCGGCCACCGTCCGCAGCTCGCAGGCCTGGAGCACCGGCGCCATCCGGTCGCGGAGGGCGCGCAGCCCCTCGATCGCCTGCCGGGCGGCGGCGCGCGGCACGAGGTACTCGCTCTGCAGCTCCTCCCCGCGGCTCGGCGTGAACTCCATCCGGAAGTGCGGCAACCGGTCGAGCCACGGGCCGGCCTCGCCCAGCTGGCCGGTCACCGACTCGGTGGGACCGCCGTCGAGCATGTGCATCGTGCGGTCGGCCCGTCGGGCCCCGAAGAAGGTGTCGGGCGCCGCATCCTCGCGGCTCTTGCGCCACGCCTGGTAGATGCCCGCGTCGTCCCAGCGCGTGAAGAGGCTGACGCTGTACGCGTCGGCCGTGATGGCGTCGAGGTCGGCCTCGAGGCGCTCCCACGTGAGCCCGGTGTAGACGTCCTGACGGACCGGGTAGGTGGGCTCGAGGTCGAGCGTCAGGCCGGTGACGACGCCGAGGGCGCCGAGGGCCACGACGCTGCCGGGCAGGTCGGCGTCGCCGCGTGCCAGCGTGCGGATCGCACCGTCCGGGCCGACGACCTCGAGGCCGCGGACCGCCGCCGCGAGGGAGCCGTTGCGGTCGCCCGACCCGTGCGTCCCGGTGGCGACGGCGCCGGCCACCGAGATGTGCGGCAGCGACGCGAGGTTGCCGAGGGCCCAGCCGTGGCGTTCGAGGGCTCGCGCGACGTCACCGTAGAGCGCCCGGCCCCGGACCGTGGCCGTGCGCGACTCGTCGTCGACCTCGACGCTCGTCGGCAGCCTCTCGAGGGAGACGAGGACGCCGTCGGTGTCGGTGACGTCGGTGAAGGAGTGCCGCGAACCGAGCGGTCGGACGCGTGGCTCGCGGGCGACGAGCTCCTGGAGCTGCTCGATGCCGCCGGGCCGCTCGACGCGGCCTGCGTAGGTGTGGTTTCCGGCCCAGTTCGTCTCGACGTCCGCCATGCCGCCCAGTCTGCCCCGACGTGCCCTCGCTGCCCTGTCGAGGGAGAGCCGGCTCCCCGCCTCACCGTGGTGGCGGGACGGGTGGGGTCGGCGGGGCTGGGTGCTCACTCGATCAGGAGAGCCGGGCCTGGGAACGTGCGGGGGCCGCGTCCCGGCGTGTGGGACGCGGCCCCCGGCGCGGAGTCAGTGACGGCGGCGGTGGCGCGGGTCCTCGTGGAACTCGGGGTGCACGTCCTCGGGCAGCTCCTCCGGCTCGGCGCCCTCGCCGGCCTGGGCCACGCCCCAGCCCTGCGTCGTGATGGTGTCGATGGGTGGGTTGCCGACGAGGTGGGAGCGCTCGGCCCCCTCGGGGTGGTGGTCGCGCTCGACCACGGTGTCGTCACCGTGGTGGTTGAGCGTGTCGTTGGCCCCGCCACGCCGGCTCTGCATCATCGCGGCTCCCGCGACGATGATGACGACGACCGCGAGCAGCACCCACAGTCCGATGTTGTCACCCATGGCACCTCCTGGTCCGTTGGTCACGGGTGACCGCCCCGACGCTCCCGATCGGGTCGGAAGAGGTCGTGCAGCGAGTGTCGGGGCCACGTCGCCCTGGCGCCGTGCGCCGGTTCGAGTCTACGCCGCGGGGCGTGCTCTGCCCGGGATCCGCGAGGGCCGAGGCCGGGCCGGCAGCGCCGGGCCGGCCTCGGCCCGGCGTCGTGGGGATGGTGGTGGTGCGAGGTGACGCGACGGGTCAGGCGGCGACGGACGCGTCGGCTGCCACGAGCGTCGCGAGCGCGTCGGTGAGCCGGGCGAAGACGGCGGGGTCGCCGAGGACGTCGGTGTCGATCGTCGTCTGCGAGACCTCGACGTCGGCGACCACGTGGGCGCCGGCGATCTTCGCCGAGCGGCGGGTGTCCTCGTGGGCCCACTTGCCGCCGTACGGGGTCGGGGTCGCACCGACGACGGCAAAGGGCTTGCCCTTGATGGCGCCCTGGCCGAACGGGCGCGAGAGCCAGTCGATGGCGTTGTTGAGGACGGCCAGCATGGTGCCGTTGTACTCGGGGGTCACGGCGAGGACGCGGTCGGCGGACCCGACGACGCGACGCAGGTCGGTGACGACGGAGGGTGCGTCGGCGCCGTCGACGTCCTCGTTGTAGAACGGGAGGGCCCCGAGGCCGTCGACGATGTCGAGCTCGACGCCGTCGGGCGCCTGGTCGCGCAGGGCCTCGGCGATGCGGCGGTTCACCGAGTCGGTGCGCAGGCTCCCGACGAGGACGGCGACACGGGTGCGGGGGGTGGCAGCGTTGGTCATGCCGGGCGAAACGGACCCCAGTCCGGTTCTATTCCCGTCGTCTCGCCGAAAACCGGCGGACGCCGTCCGCGGCTCCGCCTACGATCGGCGGGTGCCCCCCACCCGTCCGCCCGTCGCCGCCGGACGCCGCCCGGGTCAGCCCGTCGAGCTCGGGCTGCGCCCCGAGCGCGCCGAGCGGGCCGATGCCGCGCGCAACCGCGAAGCACTCCTCGACGCCGCGAACCGGCTCGTCGAGACGTGCGGCGTCGACGCCGTGACCATGGACGCCGTCGCGGCCGCGGCCCACGTCGGCAAGGGGACTGTCTTCCGGCGGTTCGGAAGCCGCGCCGGGCTCATGGCCGCGCTGCTCAACCACAGCGAGACGGTGTGGCAGCAGCAGGTGATCGCCGGCCCGCCGCCCCTGGGCCCAGGCGCCCCGCCGCTGACGCGCCTGCTCGCGTTCGGTGAGTCGCGCCTCGACCGCAACCTGCTGCACGGCGACCTCGTCGTGGCCGCCGTCGGCCGGTACGGCCGCTCGCTGCCGGCCGCCGCCTTCCACACGGCGCACGTGCGGACCCTGCTCGCGTCGGCCGGGGTGGAGGGCGACCTGCCGGTGCTCGCCACCGCCCTGCTGGCACCGCTCGAGGTGCCGATCCTGCGCCAGCAGCTCGCCCTCGGCATCGACCGCGACCGCATCCTCGACGGCTGGGCCGACCTCGCCCGCCGGGTCGTCCGGGGCTGACCCCGACCCGTCAGGCCCGACCCGTCAGGGCCGCCCCGTCAGGACCGTCCCGTCGGGCGCTGCGACGCCGCGGCCGTGCCGAGGTCCTCGAGCGTGAGCGGGTGCCGCGGCCCGTGGTCGACGACGACCTCCTCGGTCACCCGCAGACGCTCGTCGACGTGGAGCAGCACGCCGGGCTCGAGCATCCGCCACCGGTCGTCGTCGAGCCGCTCGCTCGCCACGACGACGCTCGGGGTGTCGGACAGCTCCTCGGACACCACGCGCGTGCCGGCCCGGGACCGGTGGTGCAGCCGGCCGCGGGGGCGGTGGCGCTCGAGGACCCAGAGCGCGTGCGTGTCCGGGTAGCGCACGGCCCACAGGTCGGTGTCCGTGGTGAGCACGAGGTTGGCGGCGTACACGGGCAGCTCGTCGGCGACCCAGCGCAGCGCCGCGGTGATCCCGGCGCCGACGTCACCGCCGGCCCGCGCCGTCTCGCGCGTCACGAGCGCGAAGAGCCGCTCGGAGTCGGTCTGCCCCTGCACGAGCCGCCGGTCGTCGCCGAGGTGGCCGTCGAGCACGTCCAGGCCCTCGACGACGCCGTTGTGCGCGAACAGCCGCCCGTCCTGCTCGAAGGGATGCGTGTTCTCCGGGCGAACGGCGGCCCCGGACGAGTGCCGTACGTGGGCCACGAAGGTCGCACTGACCCGCTCCCGTGCCTCGGCGGCGAAGGCGGCGTCGTCGAAGGCGGCCAACGGCTGCTTCTCGACGACCGGTCGCCCCTCGTCGTCGAACGTGCCGAGGCCGGTGCCGTCGGGGTTGGCGTGCGACTGCTCCGCGAGGCTGTCGGGGGCCTCGAGGAGCCAGAACGTGGCGCGGACGCGGGTGCGCCCGGCGGTCAGGCCGAACAGTCGGCACACGGTGACCTCCTCTGTCGCTGACGGACGCCGCGTCGACACCGCATCGACGCCGCGCCGGGTCCTCCGCGCCTCAACGGCTCTCGAGGACCTCCTTGGACTTGGCGATGGCGAAGCCCCACCCCTGTGCCAGTGTCGGCTTCGGCGGCACCGCCACCTCGTCCGGGTTCGTCACGACGTCGAGCAGCACCGGCCCCTCGGCCTCGAAGGCCCAGCGGACGGCGTCGTCTAGGTCGGCGGCGTCGGTGACCCGTCGCGCCGTGAGGCCCAGGGCCGAGGCCACGGCGGCGAGGTCGGGGTTGTCGAGCTGTGTGCCGAACTCCGGCAGGCCACCCTGCTCCTGCTCGAGCTTGACCATGCCGAGGCGGCCGTTGTCGAAGACGACGACCCGGACCGGCAGCCGGTAGGTGACGGCGGTGCGCAGGTCGCCGAGGAGCATCATGAGGCCGCCGTCGCCCGCGAACGCCACGACCGGGCGGGTCCGGTCCAGGGCCTGGGCGCCGAGCGCCATCGGCATGGCGTTGGCCATGGAGCCGAGGTTGTAGGAGCCGACGAGCCGGCGCGTCCCGGCCATCCGCACGTAGCGGGCCAGCCACGCCGTCGACATCCCGGTGTCGCTCGTGAAGATCGCGGTGTCGGGCGCGTGCCGGTCGACGGCTGCGGCGACGGCCTCGGGGCGGATGCGCTCGTCGGGGTTGTCGAAGACGGCCCGGGCGCGCCCGAGGAGCGACTCGTCGTGGTTCGGGTCGAGCAGCGCCGCCTGACGCTCGTGCCAGGCGCGGTAGGCGTCGGTCGCGGCCTCGAGGTGGCCGCGGTCCTCGCGTCGCCGCACCAGCGGCAGCAGCGCCTGCAGCGTGGAGCGCGCGTCACCGACGAGGGCGTGGTGGACGGGCGTGCGCCGGCCGATGTGCTCGCCCCGGGCATCGAGCTGCACGACGGTCTTGCCCGTCGGGTACCAGTCGCGGTAGGGGAAGTCGGTGCCGACGAGGAGCAGGACGTCGCACGAGTCCATGGCCTTGGCGGCCGCCGGGTTGCCGATGAGGCCGGACTGTCCGACCTCGAACGGGTTGTCGTGCTCGAGCCCCTCCTTGGCCTTGAGCGTCAGCACCATCGGGGCGCCGAGGGCGTCGGCGAGCGCGAGCACCTCGTCGCGTGCCTCCCGGGCGCCGCAGCCGACGAGCAGCGTCACGTCGGCGTCGCCGTCGAGCACCTGCGCGACGGCGCGCAGCTGGTCCTCGGGCGCCGGCGCGGGGACGCCTGCCGGCGCGAACGACGCGGGCGCGACACCCTTGGGCACGTCGAGGCCACCGATGTCGCCCGGCAGCGTCAGCACGGCGACGCCACGGCGGGCGTACGCGGCGTTGACGGCCTGCTCGAGCAGGTGCGGCAGCTGGCTCGGCGAGGTCAGGGTGTGCGCCCACACCGACACGTCGGCGAAGAGCGTGTCGTTGTCGACCTCCTGGAAGAAGTCGGTGCCGATCTCCTCGCTCGGCACCTGGCCGCAGATCGCCAGGACCGGCGCGTGCGACTTCTTCGCGTCGTAGAGGCCGTTGAGCAGGTGGATCGAGCCGGGCCCGACGGTGCCCATGCACACGCCGATGGTGCCGCTCAGCTGGGCCTGCGCGCTGACGGCGAAGGCCGCGACCTCCTCGTGGCGCACCCCGACCCACTCGATGCGCTCCTCGGTGCGGATGGCGTCGGTGAGCGGGTTGAGCGCGTCACCCACGACACCCCACACCTGCCTGACGCCGGCGTCCGCGAGCGCCGTGACGATGTGCTCGGCGACGGTGGTCATGTCGGTCCTTCCTCAGAGGTGGCGGGGCGAGGCGTGCGGCGCGAACCGGTCGGGGGTGGCGACGCCCCAGTCCGCGGCCCACCCCTGGGGCGGCTCGGCGAGCAGCTGACCCGGCTCGAGCCACTCGTAGAGCTCGGCGTAGGAGTGCGTCGTCGTCGCGCTGACGTTGCGACGCAGGTGGTGCGGGTTCAGCTGCGCGGGGTCGGTGACGCCCATGGCGGCCATGATCTTCACGGCCGACTCGACCGTGGCCTCCTGGTACTGCTTGACGCGCACGCTCTTGTCGCCGACGTCGAGGGCCCGGGCGCGTCGGGCGTTCTGGGTGGCGACGCCGCTCGGGCACTTGTCGGTGTGGCAGCGCTGGGCCTGGATGCAGCCGGCCGCCATCATCATGGCGCGCGCCGCGTTGGTGTAGTCGGCGCCCTGGACGAGCCGCTTGACGATGTCGTTGCCGCCCGCGACCTTGCCGCTCGCCCCGATGCGGATGCGGTCGCGCAGGCCGACGCCGACGAGCGCGTTGTGCAGCGTCATGAGGCCGTGGGTCAAGGGCATGCCGACGTGGTCCTCGAACTCGAGGGGTGCCGCGCCGGTGCCGCCCTCGGAGCCGTCGACGACGATGAAGTCGGGCGTCGTGCCCACCTCGAGCATCGCCTTGCAGATCGACAGCACGTCGACCCGGGAACCGACGCAGAGCTTGAAGCCCGTGGGCTTGCCGCCGGCGAGCTCGCGCATCCGGCCGATGAACTCGACGAGCTCGGCGGGAGTGTGGAAGACCCGGTGCGAGGAGGGGCTCACGCACTTCTCGCCCTGGGGCACCTGCCGGATGTCGGCGATCTCCTTCGTCACCTTCGCACCGGGGAGCACCCCGCCGATCCCGGGCTTGGCGCCCTGGCTCAGCTTGAGCGACACGCACTTGACGGCGTCGTGCGCCGCCTTGTCGCGGAAGGAGTCCGGGTCGAAGTCGCCGTCCTTGGTGCGGGCCCCGAAGTAGCCGGTGCCGATCTCCCAGACGATGTCGCCACCGTTCTCGAGGTGGTACGGGGACAGTCCGCCCTCACCGGTGTCGTGGGCGAAGCCGCCCATCGCGGCCCCCTTGTTGAGGGCCCGGATGGCATTGGCCGACAGGGCGCCGAAGCTCATCGCCGACACGTTGAGCAGCGCCATGGAGTAGGGCTTGGTGCAGTCGGGACCGCCGACGGTGACGCGCGCCGGCTGCTTCGGCGGGTCGGCCGGCGCCATCGAGTGGACGAGGTACTCGTAGCCGACCTCGTTGACGTCGAGCTCGGTGCCGAACGGCCGCTCGCCGTGGATGCCCTTGGCCCGCTCGTAGACGACCGAGCGCGTGTCGCGGTCGTACGGGCGCCCGTCCCAGTCGCGCTCGATGAAGTACTGCTGCAGCTCGGGCCGGATGTCCTCGAGGAGGTAGCGCATGTGCCCGATCACCGGGTAGCGACGCAGGATCGTGTGCTTGCGCTGCAGCAGGTCCCAGGTCGCGAGGGCTGCGACGCCCGCTCCGATCCCACCCAGCACCGCCCCGGCCCGGCCTGCCCGGCCCCGGCCTCCTGCGTCCGTCATGTGCACTCCTCCCGGTCGCGGCGGCCCACCCGGCCGCCTCGTCGCGCTCGTCGCGTCCCCATGGCGATACCCGGCAGCCGACCCCCGCTACCTGAGAGTTCCCTGCGCGTCACCGGGCCCACAGGAGACGTCCAGACAACGTCCAGTCGATCGGTCCATCGTCGTGTCATGGCCACTCGCCGACCGGTCGACCCGGGCTCGCCCCGCGCAGCACGCGTCCTCACCGGAACCTACGCCGTCGCCACCGTGGCGGCCGCCCTGCTCGTCCTGTCCCATCCCCACCGGCCCGGCCCGTCCACGACCGAGGTCGTCTTCGGGCTGCTCAACCTGCCGGTCGCCCCGACCGTCGTGTCGGTGGTCGTGCTCGCGATCGTGACGCGCGCCCTCCTCGGCCGCAAGCGCATCGGGCTCTGGGCCGTCGGTGCGTTCCAGGCCCTCGGCGTGCTCATCGGCCTCGTCGCGGTCCTGCCGCCGACGCACCGGCCGTTCGTGTGGATGTGGCAGACCCGCGGCGACCTCGGCCGGGTCGTCGACATCGCCGCCATCGCCGTGGCCCTCGCCGCCGGCTGGTGGCTGTGGCGCCTGCGCGGCCAGTTCACCGGGCGCCTCCAGCGCGGCTCGGGCTGGCTGGCCGTCGGAGCCCTCGTCGTCGGGTCCGGCGCCACCCTCGCCGTCGCCTGGGTGCTGCTCGGAGCCGTGGGGGTGCCCCGCTCGCAGGCCCGCGCGGTCGTCGGCACCGTCTTCGCGGTGCTCGGCGGCGTCACCACGCGCAACGGCGCGCTCATCCCCGACTGGGTCCTCGACACCGTCGCCCTCTGCATCGGGGTGACGATCCTCGTGACGCTCGGGCTCTTCCTCGCCTCGGCCCGGCCGGTCAACCGCTGGTCACCCGACCGCGAGGTGTCCCTGCGACGCCTGCTCTCCCGGCACCCGGCCGACTCCCTCGGCTACTTCGCCACCCGCCGTGACAAGGCGTCGGTCTTCGACGCCGACGGGCGCGCCGCCGTGACGTACGCGGTGGCGGCCGGCGTCTCGCTCGCCTCCGCCGACCCGATCGGCCCCCGCGAGGCGTGGCTGCCCGCCATCGACGCCTGGCGTGCCGAGGCGAGCGAGTACGGCTGGCTCCCCGCGGTCATCGCGGCGAGCGAGGAGGGCGCCCGCGCCTACGCCTCGCGCGGCATGCGCGTCGTCGGGCTCGGCGACGAGGCCGTCCTCGACCCCGGCATCGTCGACCTCGACTCCGCCCGGCTGACCCGCGTGCGACAGGCGGCGACCCGAGCCCGCCGCGCCGGCGTCACCGTCCGGATCCGGCACCAGGCCGACCTGACGCCGGAGGAGCGTGAGCGCGCCGTGACCCTCGCGCGGCGGTGGCGCTCGAGCGACACCGAGCGCGGCTTCTCCATGGCCCTGGGCCGCACCGGCGACCTCGCCGACGGGCGTGTCGTCCACGTCCTCGCCACGAACGCCGACGGCGCCGAGGTGGGCCTGCTCACCTTCGCCCCCTGGGGCCGGGGCGGCGTGTCCCTCGACCTCATGCGCCGCTCCCCCGACGCCCCCAACGGCACGACCGAGCTCATGGTCACCGAGCTGCTGGCCCGGGCCGACGAGCTCGGCGTCGGCCGGGTCTCGCTCAACTTCTGCATGTTCCGTGGCGTCTTCGCCGACTCCGCGCGGATCGGGTCCGGCACCCTGACCCGGCTCAACGCGTCGGTGCTCGGGCTCTTCGACCGGTTCTGGCAGCTCGAGCGCCTCTACCGCGCCACGGACAAGTACGACCCCGAGTGGACGCCACGCTTCCTCTGCTACGACGACGGGCTGTCCCTGCCGCAGATCGCCCTGGCCGCGGCCGCCCTCGAGGGCTTCGTGCCCTGGCCCGCGCGGCACCGCTCCACGAGCGCGGTCCTCGACGGCGAGCACCTCGCCGAGGTGGCCGCTCTCGATGCCGAGGGACCGCTCGTCGACGCGGGTCGGCTCGGACCGCGACGCAGCGAGGAGTCGCGGCACCGCCTCGCCACGCTCGACCGGCTCCGCGCGTCCGGCGTCGACCCCTACCCCGTCGGGGGCGGCACGGCCACCCCCCTCGCCCTCGTTCCCGGCGTCCGCTGCGGCGTCTGGGCCGACGGGGAGCACGTCGAGGTGGTGGCGCGCGTCCGGGCCCTGCGCGACCACGGCGCCGTCGTCTTCGTGACGGCCGAGGACGCCGGAGCGCGCATCCAGGCGCTGCTGGAGTCCGCGCGCACCGGCCGTCGTTCCGTCGACCGGTTCGCAGCCGACATCGACACGGGCGACCTGGTGCGGCTCGTCGGCGAGACCGGGCGGTCCCGCAACGGCACGCCGACGCTGCTCGTCGAGGACTGGCGCCTCGAGGCCAAGGCCCTGCACCACGTGCCGTGGCGCGGCCTCGCCGACCCGGAGGCCCGCGTCCGTCGCCGGTCGACGGACCTGCTGACGCACCCGGGCGAGCTCGAGCTGCTGCGACGCCGGTCCAGCGTCGTGGCCGCCCTGCGCCGCACCCTCGCCGACCGCGGCTTCCTCGAGGTCGAGACGCCGATGCTGCACGTGACCCACGGCGGCGCGACGGCCCGGCCGTTCCGCACCCACATCAACGCCTACGGCACCGACCTGTCGCTGCGCATCGCGCCGGAGCTCTACCTCAAGCGGCTCCTCGTCGGCGGCATCGGGCCGGTCTTCGAGCTCGGCCGCAGCTTCCGCAACGAGGGGGCCGACGCCACCCACAACCCCGAGTTCACCTCCCTCGAGGTGTACGAGCCGCACGCCGACTACGTGACGATGCGCCACCTCGCCGAGCGCCTCGTGCGCGAGGCCGCCATCGCCGTCCACGGGCGACCCGTCATCCCGCTCCCCACGCCCGACCGGGTCCGCGCCGGGCTCGAGGGGGTCGACCTCGTCGACGTCGCCACCCCCTTCCCGGTGGTCCGCGTGCTCGACGCCGTCAGCGACGCCGTCGGCCTGCGCGTCGGGCCGGACACCGACCTCGACGTGCTCCTCGAGGTCGCGGCCCGGCACGGCGTCACGGTGCCCGAGGGTGCCGGGTGGGGCGCGGTCGTCGAGGAGCTCTACGCCGAGCTCGTCGAGCCCACCACCGTGCTGCCGACGTTCTACACCGACTTCCCGGTCGAGACCTCGCCCCTCGTGCACCCGCACCGGACCGAGCGCGGGCTCGTCGAGCGGTGGGACCTCGTCGTCGCGGGCATGGAGGTGGGCACCGCCTACAGCGAGCTGACCGACCCGGTCGACCAGCGTCGACGGCTGACCGAGCAGTCGCTCAAGGCCGCGGCCGGCGATCCCGAGGCGATGGAGGTCGACGAGGACTTCCTCCACGCCCTCGAGCTGGGCATGCCACCGACCGGCGGCCTCGGCCTCGGCGTCGACCGGCTCGTCATGCTCCTGACGAACACCTCGATCCGGTCGGTCCTCACCTTCCCCTTCGTCCGCCCCGTACCGGCGCGGCGCCGCGAGAAGCGGGAGACCCCGTCGTGGAGCTGACCGACCCCGGCCCCATCGTCCTGCTCGTCGTGCTGGCCCTCGCGCTCTTCGCCCTGCTGGTCGTCGGCTGGCCCCGGTGGGGTGGCAGGCTCGCGCGCGGCGCCGTCCGAGGCGGCCAGGTGCTGCTGCTCAACGTCGTCGTGGTGGCCCTGGCGGGCGCCGCCCTCAACGACCAGTACCTCTTCTACTCCAGCTGGTCCGACCTGTTCGGGTCACGCTCGTCGGAGGTCCAGCTGCACCACGGTGGCGGCGCCAAACAGGTCGTCGACGCCAGGGTCGTCGGGCCCGGCCTGGCCCACGCGACCGGGCGGACGAGCTTCGTGCTGCCGCAGCCCGGGTCGCGCCTGCAGACCTACTCGGTGACCGACCCCAGTACCGGCACGTCCGGTCAGGTGCTCGTGTACCTGCCGGCCGGCTACGACCCCGCCGCGTCACGCACCTACCCGGTCATCGAGGGGCTGCAC
>JAEWFB010000633.1 GCA_023389095.1 Actinomycetes bacterium | reverse complement strand
GGCGACCGCGTCGCGCGCGGCCGGGAGTGCGCCGACTGCCGCGTCGCCGGCCACGGCACGTACCTCGGTGACGAGCTCGTCGAGGTGCAGCTCCATCAGCCACGAGGGCATGCCGCGCCCGGCGAGCACGCCGGAGAGCCACAGCACCTGGCGCGTCGCCCGGTCGGCGCCGAGCGGCGCGAGCGAGATGAGCCACGCGGAGTCGCTACTGGCGAAGCGGGATCCGCGCTCCCCGTAGCGGATCCGGTAGTAGGGCATGACGTCGAAGGAGCGCTGGGCCGCCCGCACCGCGGCCCGCAGCAGCGTCGCGTCGGTCGTCATGCGGTAGGTGCCCGCGTCGGGGTTGATGACGCCGGCGTCGACGGACTGCCCCGACGCGCGGCGCGCCAGACCGGCGAGGACGTGCCGCTCGGCCTCGGCGACGAGCGTGGCCACGGCCTCGGCGTCCGAACCCGGCACGGCGCGGCCCTCGAGCGCGTCGCGCAGCGTCTGCTCGTCGGTCGAACCGGTGGCCACGACGAGCCGCTCGACGCCGACGACCGCCGCGACGAGGGCCGGGTCCTCGAGCGATCCCGACGCCGTGCGGTCGGTCTGGTCGAGCAGGAGCTGTCGCGCCTGCGTGGCGCGCTCGGCGTCGGTCATGCCCGGCATTGTGCCGCCCCCGACCGGCCCCGGTCACCGCGGGTGGGATACCGGGGTCACGCGGGGCCGACGGCGTACCGCGCCCACGTGCTGATGGCGGCACCGGTGACGACGCCGAGGGGCCGGACGCGAGTCGGCTCGCCGCCGGGCGGCAACGGCGGCCCGTCGAGGAACGACGGCGTACCGAGGCCGCCGACGAGCGCGTCGCCGAGCCGCCTCAGTGCGACGGCGAGGTCGACGCGGTCGTCACCGACGACGAGGTAGCCGACGCCCACCTCGCGCAGCCGCGCGAGGTAGCCGGGCGGGGTGGACCGGCAGACGAGCACGAGCAGGGCCGTCGTGTCGTCGCCGAAGTAGGTCCAGTCGACGCGGCCTCGGGCGTCGACGACGGCGAACCACCGGGGAGCCCGGCGGGGGAGGTGGTCGGACAGGAGCGACTCGTCGGGCGCTGAACCCTCTGCGGCATAACGGGACTCGACGTCATCCGCGACGAAGGTGCCACTGCCCTCGAGCGTCACGGTGGGGGCGTGGTGCGCCTCGACCCAGGCCCGACGCTGCTCGAGGAGGTCGTCGACGTCGGCAGGCCACGCCGCGCGCCACCGGTCGGAGACGCCGGGGTCGAGGAGCCGCTCGGCTCGCGTCGGGGTGATCCGCCCGTCGAGGCTGGCCGTGGTCGTGACGACGACGCGGGGCCGCCGCTGCCGACCGCTTCGTGGTCCGTCCATCTCGCGACCGTAGGCGCAGGCGCCGACAGCGGGTCCGCCGACTGTCGAACCAGGGGTCGCCGGGAGAGCGCCCGTGTGAGGCCGCCGACAGGGCCACCGCGCCCGTCCCGAGCCGCACTAGCGTGGAGGGAGAGGCGTGTGCGGAGCGCGCCGGAAGGGCGTCGCCCCCAGCGCAGGCCTCGTCGCCGAGGAGGTCGGTCGTCATGGCTGCCCAGCACGTCGCCCGTCGGGTCGAGGACAGGGTCCGTGGCACGGGGGCACCACCGGGACACGCGGTCGCGCTGCTGCGTCAGGGTCCGCGGCTCACCGTGGCACGGGTCCTGTCGCTCGTGGTCCTGGGCCTGATGCTCGTCCAGTCGCTCCTCGGCCTGGCCGTGCCGGGGCTCTACCCCGAGCAGCCGTGGGCGCTCGCGGCGCTGCGGGGCAACGACCTCGTGACGCTCGCGGTGGTCGTGCCCGCGCTCGCGGTTGCCTTGTACCGCAGCGCGACCCGGGCCTCGACGGCGTCGGTCGCCGTGTGGCTCGGCCTGCTCTTCTACGGCGTCTACAACTACGCCTACTACGCCTTCGGCGCGGCGTTCAGCGACGTCTTCCTCCTGCACGTGGCCGCGTTCTCCCTGTCGACGTACGCCGTCGTGCTGCTCGGGTCGAGCCTCGAGGTCGACGCGGTGGCGGCCGGGATCCGCACCGGCCCGGCCGCTCGGGTCGTCGCGGCCTTCACGACCCTGTTGGGTGCCGGGCTGCTCGTCGCCTGGGGGACCTTCTCCGTCCGGTTCGCCCTGACCGGCCTGCTGCCCGCCGACGTCATGCCGCCGTCGGCGATCCACCTCGTGTACGCCCTCGACCTCGGCGTGCTCGCTCCCGCGTTCCTCGTCTCCGGCATCCTGCTCTGGCTCCGCCGGCCGTGGGGCGCCGTGCTCGCGGCCGCGGCCAACGTGTCGGCGGCCGCCTACCTGCTCGTGCTCGAGGTGGGTGGCGGGTTCCAGTCGAACGCCCGGATCGGCACGGCCACGTGGGCCTCGGCGCCGGCGATCGGCGGCACGGTGCTGTGCCTGCTGGCAGCGGTCACGCTGCTCACCGGCAGGACTCGAGCTGTCGCGCCACCTGCGACTTCTCTGCCGCGGTGACCCACAGGTGGTAGCGGGCCTTCACGGCCACCTGCCGGGCCACGTACGTGCACCGGAAGGCGCGGTTCGGCGGCAGCCACGACGCGGCGTCGGAGTCGCGCTTGGCGTTGTTGGTCGGCCCGTCGACGGCGAGCAGGTTGAGCGGGTCGTTCGCGAGGGCGGTGCGCTGGGCCGGCGTCAGCTGCTGGGCGCCCTTGACCCAGGCGTCTCCGAGCGCGACGACGTGGTCGATCTGCACGCGCGACGACGTCGACGCGCCGCGCTCGAAGGCGATGACGCGTCCCGTGTACGGGTCGGCGAGCCGCCCCGCCAGCACGACGCAGCCGTGCGTGCCGGGCTTGGGGCGCTGGGCCGTGAGGTCTCGGCGGAGCACGTCGTTGCGGGTGTCGCACCCGTTGTGGCCGCCGGCGACGTCGACGTCGTCGGTCCAGGCGGCACCGAAGCGGGTGCGGGCGTAGCCGGTCTTCGGTGCCCGGCCCTTGACCGGGAGGCGGTCGAGCTGGGCGAGCGCGGCGCGGGCCTGGGCCGGCGTCGTCAGCGCGGTGCTCGTGAGCGTCGAGCTCGTCGTGCCGGTCGTGCTCGCTCCGCTCGTCGTCGCGCCCGGGTCGCTCCCGTCGATGGTCGTCGACGCGTGCGGCCGTGCCCCGGGGGACGTCGCCGTCAGGCCGGGGAGCCCGCAGCCGGCCGGCAGGGACAGGACTGACGTGAGGGCGAGGGCTGCGAGGGCACGGGCGGGCTGGCGCTGAGGTCGAGGCACGATGGGCCACCTTGCCACACAGTCGAATCCGTATCGACGCGCCTCGCCGCTCTGCATTGCTCCGCGTGGTGGGCCACGGTGCCCACCGGCCCGGGGTGCCTCGGCCGTGGCTCGTGTGGCGGAGCAGCGCCGAGCGCGGAACGCGCGTTCACCGGGTCGGCCGACATCGGGCCCACCCGTCCGGCTCCGGACGTCGTCCGTCCGGAACCCGCCCTAGCGTCGAGGCATGACGACGTTCACCCCGCCCCTCGAGCGGCCGTGGGAGCCGCCCTTCGCCGGCACCGACCCCGAGCACCTGCTCGGCGCCCTCGACCGCATGCGCACGACCTTCCGCTGGAAGGCCGACGGCCTCGACCCCGCCGGGCTGACCCAGCGCGTCGGCGCCTCGACCCTGACCATCGGCGGCCTGCTCAAGCACATGGCGGCCAACGAGGACTTCAAGTCGCTGGTCCGGCTGAACGGGGCTCCGCTCGACCCCGTGTGGGACGACAACGGCTGGGACACCGACGACGACTGGGAGTTCACCTCCGCCGCCGACGACACCCCCGAACGGCTCTACGACCTCTACGACGGCGCCGTCGCGCGCTCGCGGCAGCGTTTCGGCGCCGCCATCGACAAGGGTGGGCTCGACGCGGCGGTCCATGCCACGGACCCGGACGGTGGTCCGGTCAGCATCCGCCGCATCCTGCTCGACCTGCTCGAGGAGTACGGCCGGCACACCGGCCACGTCGACCTGCTGCGCGAGGCGGTCGACGGACGCACGGGCGAGGACCCGCCCGACGGCTGGCGACCCGAGTCGGGCAGCTACGCCTTCCACTGACCGCTTTCCACCGACCGTTTTCCACTGACCGCTTTCAACCGACCGCCTTCCACCGACCGCCGTGCCCGCGGTCAGTCGGCGGCGTCGAGGAACCGGCGTCCGAGCGCCCGCACCGCCTCCTGCAGCTCCGGCCCTCCCGCGACGCGGAACGGCGCCGGCAACCGGGCCAGCTGCTCGGCGTACCAGAACGGGTTGCCCGTCGACCCGGTCAGGCGCGTCCGCTCCCCGTCGAGGGGCTCGAGCCGGCCGAGGCCACGCGGGAGCGCGGCCCGCACCTTCTCGAGCGGAGCGTCGACGACGACGTCGGCCACGTACTCCCACCCGACCGCGAGGTGCTCCTCGAGCATGGCGACGGGCTCGAGGTCGGCCGGCGGCGTGAAGGCGTCGTGGAGCACCTCGACGCGCCGCACCCGGTCGACGCGGAAGGTGCGGACCTCGCCACCGGGGCGGCGCCGGCACAGCACGTACCAGCGTCCGTGCCGCACGACGACGGCCCACGGCTCGACGTCCATGTCCCACTCCGAGCCGGCCTCGGAGCGGTACGACAGCCGCACGCAGAGCCGGTCCGCGCAGGCCCCGACGAGGGTGCTCGTCGTGCCCGGGTCGGGGCGCACGGCGGCGCGGTCGGGTGCTGGCGCCGTCGTGCGGCGCACCGCCTCGGCCTGTCGGGCCACCGGCTCGGGCAGCGCCCGCACGATCTTGCCGAGCGCGCTGCCGACGGGGTCGGTCGGGTCGCCGGCCTCGTGGTGCCCGTCGAGCACGGCCATGACGAGGCCGAGCGCCTCGGGCGCGCTGAAGACGAGGGGCGGCAGGCGCAGGCCACGTCCGACGCGGTAACCGCCGTAGGGGCCACGCTCGGACTCGATGGGGATGCCGGCCTCGCGCAGGATGCCGACGTAGCGCCGGGCCGCGCGCTCGGACACCCCGAGCTTCTCGCCGAGCCGGTCGGCCGAGATGCCGGGACTGCCCTGGATGAGCTCGAGGGTGAGCAGCGCCCGGGAGGTCGGGCTCGTCTCGTCGCGCACGTCGTCCTCCGATCCGGACGGGAGCCGTCCGGAGGGAGCGTAGCCCCGCAGGCCGACGCCGGTCGCGACTCCGGGCCCGCCGAACCGACGGGGTTAGCCTGCACCGATGACGAGGAGCCTCGGATGACTGGGAGCGTCGGATGACCAGGAGCGTCCGCGGCCTCGACCGACCCGGCGACGACGACCTGCTGCAGGCGCTGCTCGAGACCGACCCCGGCTACGCCGAGCGGGTCACCGGCTACCCGCCGGGGCCCAGCGACGGCTACTCGACGCTGACCGCCGTGCCGCCCGACTTCGACCCGGCCGACAAGCACGTGCTCGGCCTCTTCGACGGCGAGCGCCTCGTCGCGGCCGTCGACGTGCTGCACGGCTACCCGGCGCCGGGCACGGCCTTCGTCGGGCTGCTCCTCGTCGACGGCACGAGCCGCGGCGGTGGCCTCGGCCGGGCCATGCACGACGAGGTGGTCCGCCTGGCCCGCGAGTGGGGCGACGTCGGCACCCTGCGGCTCGCCGTCGTCGACACGAACGCCGACGTCGCGGCCCCGTTCTGGGAACGGCTCGGCTACCGGCCGGCCGGTGAGGCCAGGCCGTGGGTCTACGACCGGCTCGAGTCGACGACGCGGCTCTGGGAGCGTCCGCTCGACGGCTGAGCACACGGGGCCCGGTCGCCGTGTCGCGGGCGTAGTGTCGAGCGCACCGCACCCCACACGTTCCCAAGGAGTCCGCATGCCCCGTGACCTCGCCCCCGACGTCCTCGAGCGGTTCGCCAAGGCCTTCGATGCCGACCCGACCGCACGGCTGCTGCAGAACGCCGTCACGAAGACGCAGGTCGACGACGTCGCCCTCGACCGGCGCGTCGTGACGAGCATCGACCACTCGGTGTCGCACCTGCTCGACGACTGGGGCGCGACCTCGCAGGAGAAGAGCGGGCGGTGCTGGCTCTTCGCCGGTACCAACCTGCTGCGCGCCGGCGCCGCGAAGAAGCTCGGCGTCAAGGACTTCGAGTTCTCCCAGAACCACCTGCTCTTCTTCGACAAGCTCGAGAAGGCCAACCACTGGCTCGAGTCGATCCTTGCCACCGCCGACCGCGACGTCGACGACCGCACCGTGGCCCACCTGCTCGCGACCCCGAGCGAGGACGGCGGCCAGTGGAACATGTTCGTCGCGCTCGTGCTCAAGCACGGTCTCGTGCCGAAGACCGCGATGCCGGAGACCGCGTCGTCGAGCAACACCCGGCAGCTGAACCGCGACCTCGCCACCGTGCTGCGCCAGGCCGCCCGTGACCTGCGCGCCCGCGCCGCCGCCGGAGCCACGGCCGAGGAGCTGGCCGAGGCGAAGGAGGACGTGCTCGGCACCGTCCACCGCCTGCTCGCCATCCACCTGGGCACGCCGCCCGAGTCGTTCCTGTGGCAGTGGAAGGACGCCGACAAGGGCTTCCACCGCGAGGGCACCATGACGCCGCTGGAGTTCGCCGACGCCTACGTCACCGTGCCGCTGGCCGACTACGTGTGCGTCGTCAACGACCCGCGCCCGGGCAACCCGTACGGCCGCACGTACACGGTCGAGCACCTCGGCAACGTCGTCGGCGCCCCGCCGGTCACCTACCTCAACGTCGAGACCGACCTCATGAAGACGTTGGCCTCGCGCGCCATCGTCGGCGGCGAGCCCGTGTGGTTCGGCTGCGACACCGGCCAGATGAGCAACGCCGACCTCGGCCTCTGGGATGCCGGCCTCTACGACCGTGCCGCCGTGTACGGCACGACGCCGGACCTGGGCAAGGCCGACCGGCTCCTGCACCACGAGTCGCTCATGACGCACGCGATGCTCTTCACCGGCGTGGACCTCGTCGAGGACGTGCCGCGTCGCTGGCGCGTCGAGAACAGCTGGGGCACCGAGAAGGGCGACAAGGGCTTCATGACGATGAACGACAACTGGTTCGGCGAGCACGTCTTCGAGATCGCGGTGCGCCGGGACGCGCTGCCCGAGGACCTGCGCGCGGCCCTCGACGCCGAGCCCGTGGTCCTGCCCGCCTGGGACCCGATGGGGGCCCTCGCCGGGTCGTGAGCCGGCCGGCCGGACCAGCGCTCATCACACGAGTCACACGAGTCACAGCAGAAACACGGGTACCACTCAATTCTCTTGTCCTGCTTGCGAATTCGTCGCGCCACGGCGGCGTTCCGCGAACTTTGTCCGTTCTTGCAGGACTCTTGCAGAAATTCTGAGCGGTTCCTCGGGTGCGGCTTGCGGATCGTCCGTAAAAGTAGAGGTCAACGGGGAGGGAACGATCCGGGTGCCGACCGGGGTGGGATCGGCGCCAGGGGGGACATCGTTCGGCTCCCGGGGGGTGGGGGAAATGTGCACGGGGTGGGTTCCGCAGGGGGATGCGGACCCACCCCGTACTCATGTCCGGACCCGTCGGGCGTCCGCGGCGCTCAGCGCAGGTGGGCGTCGAGGAAGGCCGTCGTGCGCCGGATCGACAGCGGCCACTGCGCCGTGAACGTGTGCCGCTGCCCGGGATAGACGTCGTAGGTCACGTCCTTGCCCGCCGCGCGCAACGCCCTGACGGTCGCGGCCGACCACGCGAGGGGGCACTCCTCGTCGGCCGTGCCGTGGTGGATGAGCAGCGGCTCGGTGATCCGTGAGAAGTACGTGCGCGGGCTCGTCGTCGCCCATCGCGCCGGCTGCGCCTCGGGCGTGCCGAGCCGCGCGATGACCTCGCGCGCCACGGCCGAGCGCGCGGCGTCGCGACGCACCCACCGGTCGAAGTTGTCGACGGAGTCCGAGCTCACCGGGGAGTAGGCGACCGCCGCGCGGAAGAGCCCCGGCCGCACGACGAGCGCCGAGTACACGACCCCGCCGCCCATCGACCGTCCGACGAGCGCGATGCGGTCGGGGTCGACGAGCGGGGACTTCTTCAGGGCGAGCGCGGCGTTGATCGCGTCGGCGGTGTAGCCCGCGCGCAGGTCGGCGTCGTTGCCGGGGTCGCGGTCGGACTGGGCGTGGTTGCGGTAGTCGATGTGCAGCGTCACGTAGCCGTGCCGGGCCAGGTGGTCGCGCTCGCGCAGCATCGTCTCGCCGTTGGTGTACTCGGACGGGTCGACGTAGCCGTGCGCGAGGACGACGGCCGGGAACGGGCCGGTGCCCCGGGGGATGTTGATGCGGCCGCTGATCGTCAGGCCGTTGCTCTCGTACGTCGCGTGGTACTGCCGGTACGCGTCGGTGCTGCCGCCCTCGCGGCCGAGGCGCAGGTGGTCGCCCTCGTAGCAAGCGGCGATCTGCGCGGGGATCGACGCTGGGTCCGGGGGTGGCGTCGGGCGCGTCGGCGTCGGCGTCGGCGCCGGGGCGACGGGTGTCGGGGTGACGGGCGTCGGAGTGCTGGCGGTGGGCGCGGCCGGGTTCGTCGACGCCGCGGCGGCCGTCCGTGTCGGGGCCCGGGC
>JAEWFB010000630.1 GCA_023389095.1 Actinomycetes bacterium | reverse complement strand
GGCGAGGACGGCCGCGGCGACTACGAGGTCGACGAGAAGAAGCGCACCGTCGGCGTCCTCGAGTCCGGCATCGCCAAGGTCGAGGACGTCCTCGGCATCGACAACCTCTACGACACCGTCAACACGCCCCTCATCGGCTACCTCAACAACTCCATCAAGGCCAAGGAGCTGTTCAAGAAGGACAAGGACTACGTCGTCATGAACGGCGAGATCCTCATCGTCGACGAGCACACCGGCCGCATGCTGCCGGGCCGGCGCTACAACGAGGGCATGCACCAGGCGATCGAGGCGAAGGAGGGCGTCGAGATCAAGAACGAGAACCAGACGCTCGCCACGATCACGCTGCAGAACTACTTCCGCATGTACGACAAGCTCTCGGGCATGACGGGTACCGCCCAGACCGAGGCGGCCGAGCTCAACTCGATCTACAAGCTCGGCGTCATCCCGATCCCGACCAACCGGCCGATGATCCGCAAGGACCAGGCCGACCTCGTCTACCGCACGGAGGTCGCCAAGTTCGACGCCGTCGTCGACGACATCGTCGAGCGCCACAACGAGGGGCAGCCGGTTCTCGTCGGCACGACCTCGGTCGAGAAGAGCGAGTACCTCTCGCAGCAGCTGAAGAAGAAGGGCATCAAGCACGAGGTCCTCAACGCCAAGCAGCACGAGCGCGAGGCCGCCATCGTCGCCGACGCCGGCCGCAAGGGGGCCGTCACGGTCGCGACGAACATGGCCGGTCGAGGCACCGACATCATGCTCGGCGGCAACTCCGAGTTCCGGGCCGTCGCCGAGCTCAAGCGTCGTGGCCTCGACCCCGAGGAGACCCCGGAGGAGTACGAGGCAGCCTGGGACGAGGCGCTGGCCTCGGCCGAGGAGGTCGTCGCCGCCGAGCACACGGAGGTCACCGAGCTCGGTGGTCTCTACGTCCTCGGCACCGAGCGGCACGAGTCCCGACGCATCGACAACCAGCTCCGCGGCCGTTCCGGACGTCAGGGCGACCCGGGCGAGTCCCGCTTCTACCTCTCGCTCCACGACGACCTCATGCGCCTGTTCAACGCGGGCATCGTCGACCGCTTCATGCAGACGGCCGGCATGGAGGACGACGTGCCGATCGAGAGCAAGATGGTCACCAACTCGATCCAGAAGGCCCAGGGCGCGGTCGAGGCGCAGAACTACGAGATCCGCAAGAACGTCCTCAAGTACGACGACGTCATGAACCGCCAGCGGCAGGTCATCTACGAGGAGCGGCGCGCCGTCCTCGAGGGCGAGGACCTGCACGAGCAGCTGCGACTGTTCGTCAACGACGTCGTCGGCGGCTACGTCGACGCGGCGACGGCCGAGGGCTTCGCCGCCGACTGGGACCTCGACGAGCTGTGGGACGCGCTGCGCCAGGTGTACCCGGTGTCGGTCTCGATCGAGGAGATCGAGGACGTCGCCGGCGGCCGTCAGTCGGTCTCGGCGGGCCTGCTGCGCGAGCAGCTGCTCTCCGACGCCCACCGCGCCTACGACGAGCGTGAGGAGTCGCTCGGCTCGGACACGATGCGCGAGGTGGAGCGACGCGTCGTGCTCTCGGTCCTCGACCGCAAGTGGCGCGAGCACCTCTACGAGATGGACTACCTCCAGGAGGGCATCGGCCTGCGCGCCATGGCCCAGCGCGACCCGCTCATCGAGTACCAGCGCGAGGGCTTCCAGCTCTTCGAGGCGATGATGGAGGCCATCAAGGAGGAGTCGGTCAGCCACCTCTTCTCCGTCGAGGTCCAGGTGGCACCCCAGCCGGCCGGCGTCGGGGCAGCTCCCATGGCCGTGTCCGACCTCGTCGGCGGGGTCGCGGCGGCGACGGCCGACCGCACCGGCGCGGCGGCGAACGACGACGACGCGGACGACGAGGGCTCGTCGGCCTTCGGCACCGGGGTGCGGGTGTCCGGCGTCGACCACACCGACGGTCAGCGTGCGGGCGCGCTCAGCTACTCGGCACCGGGCGAGGACGGCCGCGCCGTCGTCACCGGCGACCAGCAGCCGGTCGAGCGCCGCGCCGACCGTCGCGGCAAGAAGGTCAAGCGCAAGCGGCGCTGAGACCTCGACCAGCGAACGACGCGCGAAGCGCCGCGGGCCCCGACCACCTCGGTCGGGGCCAGCGGCGCGTCCGGCGGCATCGAGGGACGTCGGGGCGCGTCGGGGTGGGAGGAGCACGCGTCCGGGCGGGTTCGGACGCGTCGACGGCGGCCCGAGCACTCGAGCAGGGTCAGCCGATGGTCAGGGCGGTGACGACCCAGCGACCGTCGAGGCCCTCGAGGCGCAGGGCCAGTGCCCGGACCCGCCCGTGTGACAGGACGACCGCACAGGCCTCGACGACGCCGTCGCGCGGCTCGCAGACCCGGACCCGGCGCACGATCGCCGGGCGTCGCGGGCCGGGCGCGCGACGACGGGCGGCGACCATGGCCTGACGGGCCAGGACGGAGTAGGTCGTCGGGCTCGTGTGGCGGATCAGCTGTGGGGCCGGCCGCTGACCGGAGACGACCTCGACGACCGCCTGGGACAGCTTGGCCACGAACGCGCCGGCGTCGGGCAGCTGGCTCGTGCGGGTGGGGCGCCGGCCGAAGTCGTCGTCCTCGCGGGCGCCGAAGAAGTCGAGCGCGAGGGCGTCCTGGGCGTAGGGCTGCTCACCCTGCCAGGCCTCGTCGGCGGAGATGACGGCCGGCGCGGTCTGGGGCAGCGTGCGCACGGTGAAGCCGCCGGGGACGGTGGGTGTCGGTGTCGGCACGGGATCACTCCTTCGGGACCGGGTGGTGGGTCGTGGTGCTCGTGTCGTGCGTCGTGCTCGTCGTGCTCGTCGTGCCCGTCGCGTCCGTCGGGGACGCCGGCCCCGGCGGCACGAGCTGCTGGCCCGGGACGAGCAGGTCGGGGTCCGGGCCGATGACCTCCCGGTTGGCGGCGTACCAGCGCGGCCACGCCCGGGCGACGTCGGCGTCGGAGGCCTCCGAGCCGAGGTGGCTCCGAGCGATGCTCCAGAGCGAGTCGCCGCGCCGGACGGTGACGAGAGCGTGCGAGACGGCGGAGGGGCGCGGGCTCGGGGCCAGCAGCCAGACCGGTCCGTCGTCCGCGACGCGCACCGGCGCGGTCGGCCGGAAGCCCGGTGAGGGGGCGGGGCGTGGCTCGGGGCGGGCGGGGGTCGTGGAGGCGGCAGCAGAGGCAGCGGGAACGGCGGTGGGCCGGAAACCCGGCCCGACCGTGGCCGCCAGGGTGCCGTGGTCACGGACGGCGTCGCCCGCCGCCGACGGCAGGAACCCGGGCCCCGGCAGGCTCCACGACCTCGCCGCCGACGGGGTCGGTG
>JAEWFB010000611.1 GCA_023389095.1 Actinomycetes bacterium | reverse complement strand
TGCGGCTGATCGACCTGGACGAGTACCGCCCGGGGCCGTTCGTGCTCGACTCCGACCGGCTGCCCGGCTCCCGTCGTTACCTGTCGCCCGAGGAGCTGACCCGGGGCGCGACGATCGACGAGCGCACCACGGTCCACGCGCTGGGTCGTACGCTGCACCACCTGCTCGACGCCCGTCCGGCTGGCGGGGCACCGCCGCCGAGCGCGCGGTCGCCGACCGGGCCGGCCGGTCCGGCCGGTCCGATCCGGCGGAGCGGTACGCCACCGTGGCCGCGTTGGTTCGCGACTGGCGAGCCGCCTGATTCGCCGGCCTCGTCAGGCCGGGTTCCGACGACGCGCACTCGCCCCTTGCGCGTCACTTTCCGTGACATCGACCCGATGTCGATAGCCAATCACTAAGAGTGACGGCAGTTGCTGGGGCCGAATGGGTCGAATTGTCCGCAGCATGCTCCTGAACAGCGGCGATGCGCGGCGACCTGAGAGCCGGACGCACACCCCTTCGCGCCCTTTGCTCTGCAGCCATCGGCGCATCGGTGACTCACGGCCACTGCCGCGTATGTGGCTGCAGAGCAAAGGGCGCGGGGTGAGTTCTGCCGCGGAGCCGCGGAGGTTACTTTCGGTGACGGCACGTCCTCGACGGCGATCGGGCCCCGGGCGCGACCGGACCCGGCACGATCGGGCGCGGTGCAATCAGGCCCCGCACGATCGGGCCCGGTGCGACCAAGCCCTGACGGGGTGGCGCCGCGTTCAGCGGCGGGAGGCGGCCCGCCGCGCCGGCGGATCAGCGGGCCGGCAGCGACAATTCCGCATAGTCCACTGCCGGCACAGCCCGGCGCCGAACATATTCACGTCTATCTGTTGACGCGTACGGGATCGACGACAATCATTACTCTCGCTGGATCGACGTACCATGAATGTCGGATCTGGTGGCATTTCTTACCCCTCGACGGGATCGCGCCGGGACTGCGATTCCGCCGGGCGACCATGCCCGGCGCACGCCCGGCCAATCCTATCGAGTCGCTAGGAATTGTCGCCGCTCGCCCGAGGAGTCCGCCGGTGGACGGGAACGACGACGCTCCCGCACCGAGCCCGCCGAGGCCGGTGCAGAACGGCTCTGAGCTGCCCGAACAGCTCGCCTTGCACGGCGGGCAGCCGGTGCGGCGTACGCCCTGGCCGACGTACGACAAGGGCGCGGTGTTCGTGCACAGCGAGGACGAGGACGCGGCTATTCGCGCCGTCCGCAGTCACCTCTACTTCCGATATGACCACCGGCCGCCTAATGAAACCGAATGCGGGCGGTTCGAGGACGAACTGTGTCGTTATTTCGGCACCCGGCACGCGCTGGCCGTTTCCAGCGGTACCGCCGCGCTGGCGCTCGCCCTGATGGGCGCCGGAGTGCCACCGGGCTCATTGGTGGCCTGCCCCGGATTCACTTTCGTCGCCACCCCCAGCGCCATTGTGCTGGCCGGTTGCCGGCCATTCCTGGTCGAGGTGGACGACGACCTGCGGATGGACCTCGACGACCTGCGCCGCCGGTGGCGGCCGGAGATCCGCGCCGTCATGGTCGTCCACATGCGCGGCTTCGCCGCCGACGTCGAAGCGCTGGCCGCGTTCGCCGCCGAGATGGGCGTGCCGCTCATCGAGGACGCGGTGCCGGCGCTCGGCGCCGAACTCAACGGGCGCAAGCTCGGCACGTTCGGCGCCGCCGGGGCGTTCAGCACCCAGTCCGACAAGGCGCTCAACTGCGGCGAGGGCGGCTTCCTGATCACCGACGACAGCACCCTGTTCGCGCGGGCGGTGGCGCTGTCCGGGGCGTACGAGGGTCGGCTGCGGCGGCACTTCCCGCACGGCGAGCCGCCGCTGACCGGCCTGGACCTGCCGCTGCTGAGCCTGCGGATGGACGAGATCCGGGCGGCCCTGCTGCGCGCCGAACTGACCCGGCTGCCACAGCGGCTGGCACTGTTCCACCGCAACTACGCGCACGTCAGCGCCGCCCTGGCCGGGCTGCCCGGGATCGCGGTGCGGCGGCCGGTCGCGCCCGGGGCGTACCTCGGGGAGGCGTTCGTGTTCCGCGTGCCCGGCGGCGACGCGGGCTGGGGCGACGCCAGCTGGTTCGCCCGCGCGCTGCGGGCGGAAGGGATCGACGCCCGCAACATCGGCGCGGACGACGACCTCAACGTGCGGGCGTTCTGGAACTGGCGGTTCCTGTACGACAGCGCCGACCCGGGCGAGATCCGCGCGACGCTGCCTCGTACCGCACGGCTGCTGACCGAGACCGTCGACGTGCCGCTGTCGTCGAACCTCACGCCCGGGGACTGCGACGACCTGGTCCGCGCGGTTCGCAAGGTGGCCGCCGCCCGTGAGACCGCGCTGGTCGGGTCGTGACCGGCGCGCACACTCCGGCCCGGCCGCTGCCCCGGCTCGCGCTGGCCGGGCTGCTCGGCGGACTGTTCACCGGCTACCTCGGACTGACAGCGGTGATCCCGGTGCTGCCCGGCTTCCTGCGCGAACGGCACGACGCCGGTGACCTGACAGTCGGCGTGGTGGTCACCGTGACCGCGGTGACCGCGCTGCTGGTCCGGCCGGTCGCGGGCGCGCTCGCCGACCGGCACGGCCACCGCACGGTGATGCTGGCCGGGGCGCTCGTGGTCGCCGGTGGCGGCCTGCTCTACCTGGCCCCGCTGGGCGTGCCCGCGCTGGTCGCGGTCCGGCTGCTGCTCGGTGCCGGCGAGGCGGCGCTGTTCACCGCCGGTGCGGTGTGGATCGTGCAGCTCGCCCCGCACGAGCGGCGCGGCCAGCTCATCGGCCTGTACGGGGTGAGCATGTGGGGCGGCATCTCCGC
>JAEWFB010000607.1 GCA_023389095.1 Actinomycetes bacterium | reverse complement strand
CGCGCTCGAGGAGAAGATCGACGAGGCCGCGTCCGTCGGTGCGCACCCGCTCGCCGAGGAGCACCCGGCCGAGGAGGTCATCGAGGTGCCGGACGACCGTCCGGTCAACCCCCACGAGAAGGGCTGAGGGGTGGCGGTCGACCACGCGCGCGCCGAGGCGGCGGTCCGCGAGCTGCTCATCGCCGTCGGTGAGGACCCCGAGCGGGAGGGCCTGCGCGACACGCCCGGTCGGGTCGCCCGGGCCTACGCCGAGATCTTCGCCGGCCTCGACCAGACGGCCGAGCAGGTGCTCAGCACGACGTTCTCCATCGACCACGAGGAGCTCGTCATCGTCCGCGACATCGAGCTCTACAGCACGTGCGAGCACCACCTGGTGCCCTTCCACGGGGTCGCGCACGTCGGCTACATCCCCGACAAGGACGGCCGGGTCACCGGGTTGTCGAAGCTGGCCCGGCTCGTCGAGGTGTTCGCCCGGCGCCCGCAGGTGCAGGAGCGGCTGACCTCCCAGATCGCCGACGCCCTCGTCGAGCACCTGTCGGTGCGCGGCGTCATCGTCGTCATCCAGGCCGAGCACCTCTGCATGTCGATGCGGGGCATCCGCAAGCCGGGTGCCTCCACGATCACCTCGGCCGTCCGTGGCCAGCTGCGCAACGCGGCCACTCGAGCAGAGGCCATGGCGCTCATGCTCGAGGGCAACAAGTGACCGTCGGGGGCACCGCTCACACCGACCCGGGTGCCGGCACCCCCGCCGAGGAGCTGCTCGCCGTCACCGACCGGACGCTCGTCATGGGCGTCGTCAACGTCACGCCCGACTCCTTCTCCGACGGCGGCGAGTGGTTCGAGCCCGAGGCGGCGGTCGCGCACGGCCTCGAGGTGCTCGCGGCCGGCGCCGACGTCGTCGACGTCGGCGGCGAGTCGACGCGTCCGGGCGCCGAGCGCCCGTCGGTGGCCGAGGAGCTGCGGCGCGTCCTCCCGGTCATCGAGGCGCTGAGCGCCCGCGGGGCCGTGGTGTCGGTCGACACGATGCGTGCCGAGGTCGCGGCCGCCGCCGTCCAGGCCGGGGCCACGATCGTCAACGACGTGTCCGGTGGCCTCGCCGACCCCGACATGGTCCCGCTCGTGGCCGAGTCCGGATGGCCGTTCGTCGCGATGCACTGGCGCGGCCACAGCACCCAGATGCAGTCGCGGGCCGTCTACGGCAACGTCGTGGGTGAGGTGCTCGACGAGCTGTCGGCCCGGCGCGACGAGCTGCTCGAGGCCGGCATCGCTCCCGAACGCCTCGTGCTCGACCCCGGCCTCGGCTTCGCCAAGACCGCCGAACACAACTGGGCCCTCATGGCGGCCCTGCCGGTGCTGCACGGCCTCGGTCACCCGGTGCTCCTCGGCGCCTCGCGCAAGACCTTCCTCGGCCGCCTCGGCCGGGGCGCCGACGAGGCGCCGCGCCCGGCGGCCGAGCGCGACGTCGAGACCACGGCCACCTCGGTCATGGCCGCGATGGCCGGCCTGTGGTGCGTCCGGGTCCACGACGTCGCCTCGACGGTGCGCGCCCTGGCCGTCGTCCAGGCGGCGCTCGACCACGCCCCCGATGCTCCCGGTGACCTCGAGGACGTCGACTGATGGCCGACCGGATCGTGCTGCAGGGCGTCACGGCCCGCGGCAACCACGGCGTCCTGGACTTTGAGAAGCGGGACGGACAGACGTTCGTCGTCGACGTGACGATGACCCTCGAGCTCGAACGGGCCGGGCGCACCGACGAGCTCACCGCCACCGTCAACTACGCCGAGGTGGCCGGCGACGTCATGGCGCGCATCACCGGGCCCTCCTTCGACCTCATCGAGCGGCTGGCCGAGGTCATCGCCGACGACGTCCTGCGCCATGACCTCGTCGACGCCGTCGAGGTCGTCGTCCACAAGCCCGAGGCGCCGGTGGGGCACCCGTTCACCGACGTCCAGGTGCGCCTCGAGCGCGTGAACGCCGCGCCCGTGGTCGTCGCGCTCGGCACGAACCTCGGCGACCGGGGGCAGACCCTCGCCGAGGCCGTCGCCGCGCTACGTGCCCTGCCGGGGCTGACGCTGACCGCCGTGTCGGGCATCGTGGCCACCGACCCCGTCGGCGGGCCGGAGCAGCCCGAGTACCTCAACGCCGTCGTCGTCGGGCGCTCGACGATCGCCCCCGCCGACCTGCTCGCCGAGCTCCACCGCATCGAGGCCGAGCACGGGCGCACCCGCGAGGTCCGTTGGGGCGCAAGGACCCTCGACCTCGACCTCATCCAGTATGGCACGCCCGGCGGGCGGCGCGAGGTCACGAGCGACGACCCCGCCCTGACGCTGCCACACCCCCGTGCCCACGAGCGCGCCTTCGTCCTCGTGCCCTGGCTCGACGCCGACCCCCGCGCGATGCTGCGCGTGGCCGACGGGGCCGACGGCGTCCGGGGCGTCGCCGAGCTCGTCCACGACCTCGACCGGTCCGGGGTGCGTCCCGGGCCCGGATGGGAGCACCAGTGAGACCTCACTCCGGCATCCGCGTCACGGCGCTCGTGCTGACCGGGCTCGTCGTGACGGTCCTGGCCTGGCTCGGGCTGCGCTCGGTCGCCGGTGGTGGCAGCGGCCTGCCCGACCCGGGGTGGCTCGGCCTCGTCGCGATGCTCTTCCTGGCCGGGGGCCTCGTCGTCGCCGGCTGGCAGGTGCGCAAGGTCCGCGACGGGCTCGCCCAGCCGCACGTGACCCCGCTGCGCGCCGCCCGAACCCTCGTGCTCGGGCAGGCTGGCGCCCTCACCGGCGCCGCCCTCGTCGGCTGGTACGTCGCCAACGTGCTCGTCCTGCTGCCGGACGCCGACGTCCAGTCCCAGCGGGACCGCATCTGGCCGTTCGTCGCGCACGTCGTGGTCGCCCTGCTCCTGTGCGCCGCCGGGATGCTCGTGCAGCGCTGGTGCCGACTGCGTCCGGGTGACGAGGACGACGAACCCCGCAACGGCCGCGACCCTTCTGCCTGACCCACTCGGCCACGCAACCTCAGTCACTGCTGCGTCCGGTGCAGCAGTGACGTAGCGGGCGGGGGAGGTGTCCGGGGAGGGCTCAGTCCGCCTCCTGCGTCACTGCTGCGTCCGGTGCAGCACTGACGTAGCGGACGGGGGAGGTGTCCCGAGGAGCGCTCGCCCGGTCCCCTGCGTCACTGCTGCGTCCGGTGCAGCACTGACGTAGCGGGCGGGGGAGGTGTCCCGAGGAGCGCTCGCCCGGTCCCCTGCGTCACTGCTGCACGGTGTGCAGCAGTGACGCAGGGCCGGCGGCGGCCAGGGCGCCGCGATCGGTGCACCTGCCAGCGGTCGAGCGCGTTGGCGTGCAACGATGCCGGCTTCCGTGGTGTCCTTCGGTCATGGGAGCACCCCGGACCGTGTGCGGTGTCATCGCCGTCGCGACCGCGCTGGTCCTCGCCGCATGCGGTTCGCCGACGGGCTCGGGCGTCGGCGAGGCCGACCTTCCGGTGGACGGACCCACGACCCTGTCGGTGGCCCCGGCGCCGGAGCGGTTCAGGGAGCGGGCGGACGACGTCGCTGCTGCCGTCCGACGCGCCGGGCTGCCCTCGAGGCCGACGGGGCTGGTCCTCGTGTCGCCGTGGGACGCGGAGGCGGCCTTCGACACCGTGGACCAGAAGGAAGCCTGGGGAGCAGGGCGCGTGGAGGTCTCGGACTCGGTGCCGCCGGACCGCGAGTCGGCCGCCACCATGACGCTGCCCGGAGGGACGACCCGTCGGGTCGGAACCATCGGCGTCCGGGCCGCCCTGGAGCGAGCGTTCGCGGGTGCCGGCGGCACGTGCGGATCCTCGGTGCCCGCCGACCGCTGCCGGCTCGAGGTGACCGGCGCGCGCCTGTCCCAGGCGCGGGTCACGACCGACGGCGGCGCCGCGACGGTCCCCGCCTGGGAGCTGACGGTGCGCGGACTGGCGCGACACCCGCTGGTCGTGGCGACGGCGCCGGATGTCCTCGCCCCGGCGCCTCGGCCGTCCGCACCTCCCGGCCTCGGCGACCCGCCCGGAGGGCTGATGAGCGTCGGTCTCCTCAGGGCGGTCGACGGGGCGACCCTCGAGGTGACGATCTTCCACGGCGAGTGCGAGGTCGACCCGCGCGTCAACGTGGTCGAGGCCCACGACCTCGTGGTGGTCGGCGGCTCCTACGACGCCCCGCCTGCCGGGACCGCCTGCTCCGGTGTCGGACTCATGACGCCCGCGACGGTCCGCCTGTCGAGCCCGCTCGGGGACCGACCGGTCATCGACGCCGTGGCGGGGACCCCCCGGTACGTCGGGGTCCCGGCCTACTGACGCCGCCGCGTCAGCGGGCCGTCGACAGGACCGGCGGCCGCGTCGTCGTGGGGGAGACGGGCGTGATCGTCGAGGTCGTCGCCGTCTTCCCGCTCGTGCGCGGCGGGCCGGGCGGCCCGTCCGGTGTCGTGGTGCGCACCGGCCACGGCGGCGGGATCGTGTCGACGGTGTCCTCGTCCGAGCACGCCGCGGCCAGGGTCACCGAGGCAGTGATGACGGCGACCGCCGCCGCGCGCAGCCACGTGTCGCGCCCGACGCGTCGACCTGATCGGGTGCCCATGCGGTCGCTCACTTGTCCACGTCGCCGACGACGAAGAACATCGAGCCGAGGATGGCGACCATGTCGGCGATGAGCTGGCCCGGCAGCATCTCGGCCAGCACCGAGACGTTGTTGAACGAGGCCGAACGCAGCTTGAGCCGCCACGGCGTCTTCTCCCCGCGGGAGACGAGGTAGTAGCCGTTGAACCCGAGGGGGTTCTCGGTCGCGCAGTAGACCTGCCCCTCGGGCACCTTGAGCACCTTGGGCAGCTTGACGTTGATCGGTCCCTGCGGCAGCGCGACGAGCCGGTCGAGGCACGCCTCGGCGAGGTCGAGCGACACGTGCACCTGCTCGAGGAGCACCTCGAGGCGGGCCAGGCAGTCGCCCGCGGTGCGGGTCACGACGCGGCCGGGGCCGCCGTCGCCGAACAGCTCGCCGTAGGCCAGGTAGGGGGTGTCGCGGCGCAGGTCGACGTCGACGCCGCTCGCGCGGGCGATCGGCCCGGAGACGCCGTACGCGAGGGCCGTCTCGCGCGGGAGCACCCCGACGCCACGGGTGCGCCCCTCGAGGATCTCGTTGCCCACGACGAGCCGCTCGAGCGCCGGCAGGCGCCGCCGGACGCTCTCGACGGCGTGTCCGGCACGGCCGAGCCAGCCCGCCGGAAGGTCCTCCTTGAGGCCGCCGACGCGGTTGAACATGAAGTGCATCCGCCCGCCCGACACCTCCTCCATGACCGCCTGGAGCTCCTCGCGCTCGCGGAAGGCGTGGAAGACGGGCGTGATGGCGCCGAGCTCGAGGGGGTAGGAGCCGAGGAACATCAGGTGGTTGAGCACCCGGTTGAGCTCCGCGAGGAGCGTGCGGGCCCAGACGGCGCGCTCGGGCACCTCCATGCCGAGCATGTGCTCGACCCCGAGGACGACCCCGAGCTCGTTGGAGAACGCCGAGAGCCAGTCGTGCCGGTTGGCCAGCACGATGATCTGGCGGTAGTCGCGGACCTCGAAGAGCTTCTCGGCGCCGCGGTGCATGTAGCCGATGATCGGCTCCGCCGTCACGATCCGCTCGCCGTCGACGACGATGCGCAGCCGCAGGACGCCGTGCGTGGCCGGGTGCTGCGGGCCGATGTTGAGGACCATGTCGGCGGTCGCGAGGCCACCGGCCCCGACGCCGACGGTCAGGGCCTGGCGGCGCGTCGGGGCCGTGGTCGTGCCGGGGGCGTCGGACGCGGGGGCCATGTGCCCGAGTATGCCGTGCCGGGCCGGGGCCTGCCGCCGTGGGGCGTCGCCGTCGACGCCCCGCACCGGGTCGAAAAGGACACGCCGGGCGTCACCACCGTGTGGTCTGATGCTCCGGTGCGTGACCGACTTGCCCGACTTCTCCCGCCGAGCCCGCTCGCTCGCCGCCTCAGCGCGCAGTCGATCCTCTTCGCGGTCGGCGAGGGGGTCTTCCTCACCGGCAACGCGGTCTTCTTCACCCACATCGTCGGTCTGAGCGCCGCGCAGGTGGGCCTCGGCCTCACCATCGCCGGCGTCGTCACCTTCTGCCTCGCGCTGCCGCTGGGCCGCTTCGCCGACCGCTTCGGCCCGAAGCGGGTGTGGGCGCTCGGCGCGCTGCTCGAGGCCCTGGTCTACCTCGCCTACCCGGTCATCCACGGGTTCGCCGCGTACGTCGCGGTCATCACCGTCATCGAGCTCATCGGCGCGGCCGCGGGCGCCGGCCGGGGTGCGTACACGCTCGACGTGTTCACGCGGGAGGAGCGGGTCCGCTCGCTCGCCTTCATGCGCAGCGCGCTCAACATCGGCTTCACCCTGGGTGCGCTGCTCGGCGGCGTGGCGCTCGCCACCGGCAGCGACGCGGTCATCACGGCCGTGCCCCTGCTGACCGCGGCGATCCTCGGCGTCAACGCGCTGCTCATCACCCGGCTGCCGGACGCCGTCCAGGGCGGCGCCGGCACGGTCCCGCTCGAGGTCGAGGAGGCGCTCGAGCAGCCCGGCGCGGCCGAGGTCGCCGGGGTGCAGCGCACGAGCGACACCTCCGACGCGCCCGACACCCCCGACGCGCCCGACGCACCCGACGCGTCGGGGCGCGGCGGCGCGCTGCGCAACGTCGGGTTCCTGCTGACGAAGCTGTGCCAGGGCGTCCTGTCCACCAACCAGGTGCTGCTCAACGTCGTCATCCCGCTGTGGCTCGTCCAGGAGACCGACGCGCCGCGGGTGCTGCTGGCCTGGCTCTTCGGCACCAACACCGTCCTCGC
>JAEWFB010000229.1 GCA_023389095.1 Actinomycetes bacterium | reverse complement strand
GCGACCTCGCTGATGGCGGCATCGGGCAGCACCCGGCCGGGGGAGACGTCTCGCTGCTGGGCCACGGTGTCGCGCCAGAACCAGAGCTCGCGCACGACGGCGACGCCGCGCCGCCCGCGGACGCGGTGCATGCCGGAGGTGCGTCGCCAGGGGTCGACGCGGGGCTCCGGGCCGGTGAAGGACAGCAGGCTCTCGAACTCCTCGGTGGCCCAGCTGCCCTTGCCCTGCCCGACGAGGTCGGCGGCCACCGCCTCGCGCAGGTCGGCGAGCACCTCGACGTCGAGGGCGGCGTAGCGCAGCCACGGCTCGGGCAGCGGGCGGGTGGACCAGTCGACGGCCGAGTGCTCCTTGGCCAGCTGGAGCCCGAGGTAGTGCTCGACCATGGCGCCGAGGCCGACGCGCGGCAGGCCGGCGAGTCGGCCGCCGAGCTCGGTGTCGAAGAGCGCGTGCGGGCGCAGCCCGACCTCGGTGAGGCACGGGAGGTCCTGGGTGGCCGCGTGCAGGATCCACTCGGCGTCGCCGATGGCCTCCTGCAGCGGGGAGAGGTCGGGGCACGCGACGGGGTCGACGAGCCACGTGCCCGAACCCTCGCGACGCAGCTGCACGAGGTAGGCGCGCTGGCCGTACCGGTAGCCGGACGCGCGCTCGGCATCCATGCCGACGGGGCCGGTGCCGCGGGCGATCGCCTCCGCGGCGCGCACGAGGGTGCGCTCGTCGGTCACGACGTCGGGGACGCCGTCGCGCGGGTGCAACAGCGGGGTCGGTTCGATGGTGGTCGTGGACGCGGTGGCCGCCGGCTCCTGAGCGGTCGCCTCGGCCTCGAGGCCGCCCGCCGGGTCGGTTCCGGTGTGCTCTGCGTGCGCCGTCACCGGCGCTGCCCCGGCAGGGGGACGACGCCGTCGGGCAGCGGCGGGATGCCCGCGATGGTGCAGAGCATGTCGGCCCAGGCACGCAGGTGCTCGACGACGTCACCGGCCGTGGGGGTCCACGAGGCGCGGATCTCCATCTCGACGTTCGCCTCACGGTCGGCCAGGCCGCCGAAGCTCTCGCTGACGACGCGCGTCACCGTGCCGGCCTCGGCCGTCCACGTGAGGCCGCGGCCGGCGAGGGAGTCGCTGAGCCACGACCATCCGACGGCCCCGAGCATCGGGTCGCCCGCGAGCTCGGGCTCCAGCTCGGCGCGTGCGAAGGTCACGACGCGCCACTGGCCGTCCCACGTGTCGGGGGCGGCGGGGTCGTGCAGGAGGACGAACCGGCCCGTGGCGAGGTCCTCCTCGGGGTCGGTGACGTCGATGACGTCGGCGGTCAGCGCGGCGGCGTACGGCGCGATGCGCGTCGGGGCCGGGACCTCGGTGACCCGCACCTCCGAACGCAGCCGGACGTCGCGCAGGGCGGTCAGCGTCCTCGCAAAAACCGCCCCGTGGCCTCCCGGCAACGTTCTCGTGTGCACCAGATGAGGGTAAGCCGGGAGCCCCGGATCTGTCTCAGGGCACGCCGGGGCGTTCCGGGCAGGTCGACACAGGTCCGGCCAGACGTCACTCCTGTCACCCAGAACACCCGCAGTCGGGCGATCGGGCACCCGCCGTGGCGGACCGGAGCACGACCGCACCCGTGGCAGGATTGACCGGTGCCGACGTATGCCCCCACTGCCACGCGACAGAGCGACCTCGTGCGCGCCGCGCGCCGCGAGCCGGTCGGGCGCACCCCGGTGTGGTTCATGCGCCAGGCCGGGCGCTCGCTGCCCGAGTACCGATCCGTCCGCGAGGGCGTGCCGATGCTCGAGTCGTGCATGCGCCCCGAGCTCGTCACCGAGATCACGTTGCAGCCCGTGCGGCGCCACGGCGTCGACGCGGCCATCTTCTTCAGCGACATCGTCGTGCCCCTCAAGGCCATCGGGGTCGACCTCGACATCGTGCCCGGCGTCGGTCCGGTGGTGGCCCGGCCGATCCGCACGCCGGCCGACCTCGACCAGCTCGTGCCGCTGAGCGCCGACCACGTCCCCTACGTCACCGAGGCCGTCCGCCTGCTCGTGGCCGAGCTCGGCGCCACGCCGCTCATCGGCTTCGCCGGCGCCCCGTTCACCCTCGCCTCCTACCTCGTCGAGGGCGGCCCGTCGAAGAACCACGAGAAGACCAAGGCCCTCATGCACGGCGACCCGCAGCTGTGGGACGCCCTGTGCGAGCGGCTCGCCCAGATCTCGGGCGAGTTCCTCCGGGTCCAGGTCGAGGCCGGGGCGAGCGCCGTCCAGCTGTTCGACTCGTGGGCCGGCGCGCTGTCGCGCGCCGACTACCGCGCCCGGGCGATGCCGCACTCGGCGGTCGCGCTCGGTGCGGTCGCCGACCTCGACGTCCCCCGCATCCACTTCGGCGTCGGCACCGGAGAGCTGCTCGAGCTCATGGGCGAGGCGGGCGCCGACGTCGTCGGCGTCGACTACCGGGTCTCGATCACCGACGCCGTCGCACGGCTCGGCGACCGCTACGCCGTCCAGGGCAACCTCGACCCGGCCCTGCTCTTCGCGCCGTGGGAGGCCCTGGAGCGGCGCGTCCTCGAGATCGTCGACGAGGGGCGCCGGGCACCCGGGCACGTGTTCAACCTCGGGCACGGCGTCCCGCCGAACACCGACCCCGACGTCCTGACGCGCGTCACCGAGCTCGTCCACGAGCACTCGGGCCGCCGATGACGGCACCGGCACCGGAGGCACCCCGCGACAGCGCGCCCGGCCTGGAGCCGGAGTCGGCGCCGTCGGTCGCGCGCTCAAGCCTGACGATGTTCGGCGGCTCGATGGCCTCCCGTGTCCTCGGCACGGTCCGTGCCGGGCTCATCACCGCGATCATCGGCGCCGAGCTGGCCGGAGACGCGTTCTCGCTGGCCAACACGCTGCCCAACGTGCTCTACATGCTCGCGGCCGGCGGCATCCTCAACGCCGTCCTCATCCCGTCGCTCTCGCGCGCGATGCGCCTGCCCGACGGTGGCCAGGAGTTCACCGACCGCGTCATCACCCTCGCCCTCGTCGGCATGGGGGTCATCACCGTGCTCGTGACGGCCGGCGCGGGCCTGTTCGTGTGGATGCTCGCCGGCACGAGCGACCCCAGCGTCAAGCAGCTCGCCCTCGCGTTCTCGTTCATCACGCTGCCGCAGATCTTCTTCTACGGCCTGTTCGCGCTGCTCGGCCAGATCCTCAACGCCCGCGGCAGGTTCGGCGCGTTCGCGTGGGCGCCGTTCATGGCCAACGTCGTCGCCGTGGCGGGCCTCGTCGTGTTCATGGTGCTCTACCCGGCGCCGCACCAGGTCGTCGACGGCCACGAGGTGCCGCGCACCCCGGAGCAGTGGTCCGCCGGCATGATCTGGCTCTTCGCCGGCTCGGCCACGATCTCGGTCGTCGTGCAGGCCCTCGCGCTCGTGCCGGCGCTGCGCGGCACCGGCTTCCGCTACCGGCCGCGGTGGGGCATCCGGGGGGCGGGACTGGGCGGGGTGAGCCGCCTCGCCGTCTGGGCCTTCGTCGGCCTCGTCGTCTCGCAGCTCGGCTTCTTCGTCAGCCAGGGCGCCCTCAACCACGCGGCCAGCTTCAGCACGGAGGCCGCCCCGATCGGCGGACCGGCGGTCTACGGCATCGCCTTCACGATCTTCATGCTGCCGCACGCCTTCATCACCGTCTCGATCATCACGGCCCTGTTCCCGCGGCTCTCGGCCGCCGCGGCGGGCGGCCGCGTGGAGCGGATGCAGGAGGACATGCGAACGGGGATGGCGCTGCCCCTCGTCGTCAACGTCGCCGTCATGGCGTTCGTCATGGTCGAGGCCGAGCCGGTCATCGCCCTGCTCAACCCCGGCCTCAACCTCAGGTCCGTCGAGACAGCGGCGATCACGCTCGTCGTCATGATCCTCGGGATCATCCCGTTCGGCATCGACCTGCTGTGCTACCGCACCCTGTTCGCCCTCGAGGACGGACGCCCCACGTTCATCATGCAGGTCATGCTCACCGGGACGAGCCTGCTGGCCCTCGGTGTCACGCTGCTCGTGCCCCCGCCGTATGCCGTGGCGGTGATGGCGTTCGGGCAGACCGTCGGCAACGTCGTCAGCTGCGCCTACGGCCTCCGGGCGTGCCGTACCCGGGTCGGTCCGCTCGGGGGCGCCGCGGTGCTCGACACCGCGGCCCGCGCCGGCGTGGCGGCCCTCGTGGCGGGGCTGCTCGCGCTGGGCACCCACAACGTCCTCGCCCCGATCCGCGTCTACGCCGCCGAGGGCGAAGGCACGACGACCGCGGGGCGGATGATCGCGAACGCCGTCGAGATCGGCCTCGTCGCGGTGGTGTTCACCGTCGTCTACGTCGGGGTCGCCCACCTCCTGCACGTCCGCGAGGTCCGCGACGTCGCCAACCTCGTGCGCCGTCGCCTCGGCCGCTGACCCGCGTCCGCCCCGGCGCCACACTCGGGCCGGGGCCGGGGCGGCCACGCGTCATTCGTTCGCCGCGGGTGGGGTGGGCTCGCCCGACGGCTGCGCCGCCGGGGCCGTCGTGGCCGGCGCTCCGACGGTGCTGGGGACACCCGGAGCCGGGACGCCGCTCGTCGGGGCGGACGACGAGCCGGTGGTCGTCGTGGCCGTGGCGCCCGCCCGCACCGGTGACCGGGAACCTCGGCGACGCCGGAACCGGAGGATGACGAACGCGCCGAGGCCGAGGACGACGATCCACGGCAGCAGGGCCGCGAGGCCGGTGACGATGACGGTGGCCGAGGTGAGCAGCCCGTCCCACGCGCCGCGCAGCCGCGACGCGACGTCGTCACCGGTGGTGGCCGTCACCGGGGTGGTTGCCGCGGTCCACATCGTCAGGGTGACGTCGCTGTTGGTGGTGCGCCGCTCGAGGTCGGCGAGTCGCTGCTGGAGCGAGTCGAGGTCGGCCTGGCGGCGGCTCAGCTCGCTCTCGAGCAGGACGATCTGCTGCAGGTCGGTGGCCTTGGCCAGCAGCGCCCGCACGCGCGTGATGCTGTCGCGGGCCGGCTGGACCCGGGCCTGGGCATCGACGAAGGTCTCGGTCACGTCCTCGCTCTGCGACGAGCGGTAGGAGACCGAGCCGAGGCCGGACAGGTCGGTCAGGACGCCGTCGAGCTTGTCGGCCGGGACGCTGAGCACCATGCGCGCCTCGTCGACGCCGACGGGGAGGGAGGCCACGGACGGCCCCTGCGAGGTGGTGGCGGCACCGGTGGGACCGGGGGAGAGGGTGCCGTCCGGGGCGCCGTAGCCTCCGGTCGGGTCGGCGGCGGTGACGACGTTCTCGAACGTCACCACGCCGCCCACCTCCGAGGTGACCACCCGGGCCCGGGCGCTGGC
>JAEWFB010000478.1 GCA_023389095.1 Actinomycetes bacterium | reverse complement strand
GCGCGGCGGTCGGCGCCGGCCTCAACCTCGCCCTGGCCACCGACCTGCGCATCGTGTCGCGCACGGCGCGCCTGCTGCCCGGCTTCGCCCAGATCGGCATCCACCCCGGCGGCGGCCACTTCACGCTGCTCAACCGGGTCGCCGGCCGTGAGGCGGCTGCGGCCCTGGGGCTCTTCGGCGACGAGGTCGACGGCGAGCGCGCCGTCGACCTCGGCCTGGCCTGGGCGGCCCACGACGACGAGGACGTCGAGGCGCAGGCCCTCGCCATGGCCCGGCGCGTCGCCCGCGACCCCGCGCTGGCGCGCCGGACCGTGGCCAGCTTCCGCCGCGAGACGGCCCCCGGTGGCCTGCCGTGGGACGTCTCCGTCGAGCTCGAGCGGTCGCCGCAGATGTGGTCGCTGCGGCGTCGGCACGGCCACTGACCGAACCCCCGAGGGCCCGGCGCCGGGCCGCGGCGTTTCGGCACCGCGGTCCGCTTGGTGGCAGGATGGCGAGGTTGCCGTCGCCGACCGAGGAGGAGTCCCGTGCTCGCGTCGTACCGACCCCTCTTCGAGGTGCCGGGCGCGCGCATGTTCATCGCCGGGGGGATGGTCGCCCGCACCGCGGGCTCGATGTTCGGTGTCGCCGTCGTCGCGATGGTCGCCGCCCGGTCCGGCTCCTACGAGCTGGCCGGCGCCGTCGTCGCGGTCGGCATGGTGGCCCTCGCCCTCTTCGCGCCCTTCCTCGGCCGCCTCGTCGACCGCTACGGCCAGCGTCGGATCGCCATCCCGTTCTTCCTCTTCTCCGGGTTCTGGGCGGTCATGACCATCGTCGTGTCGATGAAGGGCTGGCCGTCCTGGCTGCTCTTCATCACCTTCCCGCTCTGCGGGGCCATCCCGAACATGGGCACCATGGCGCGGGCGCGGTGGACGCACATCTTCGCCCACGACCCCCGCTCCCTGCACTCGGCGATGTCGTTCGAGCAGGTCATGGAGGAGCTGACGTTCGTCATCGGGCCGGTCGTCGCGATCTGGCTCGCGTCCGCATGGTTCCCGGAGGCCGGCTTCGTCGTCGCCACGGTCGCCTACGGCGTCGGGGTGCTCGTCTTCATCTCGGCGCGCTCCACCGAGCCCCCGGTCGTGCCGCACCACCAGCGTCCCGAGGGCCACGCCCACCACAACCCGGGCCTCATCCCGCTCGCCTTCATCATGGTCATGACGGGCGCGATCTTCGGCGTCAACGAGGTCGTCACGCTCGCCGTCGCCCAGGAGCACGGCGCGAAGGGGACGGCAGGCGCGATCCTGGCCCTCTACGCCGTCGGGTCGGGCCTGGCCGGCCTCGTCTTCGGGCACGTGTCGCACGGGCGCAACCTCGTCAAGCTGCTCATCCTCGGCACCCTCGGCATGGGGGTGCTCGAGGCGCCGCTGCTGTTCGCCCCGAACCTGTGGGTGCTCGCCGGGCTCATGGTCATCGCCGGCATGGCCACCGCCCCCACCCTCATCACGACGATGAACCTCATCGAGCGGATCGTGCCCAAGGCCCAGCTCAACGAGGGCATGACGATCGTGCTGACCGGCCTCATCATCGGCATCGCCGCGGGCTCGGCGGTCTCCGGCGCCGTCGTCGACCGGGTGGGCGCGCAGCACGGGTACTGGGTCGCCGTCATCGCCGGCGGCTTCGCCTTCGTCATGGCCCTCGGGACGCGCGCCTTCCTCAGCCGGCGCGAGCTGCACAACCTCCGCTGACGCACACCCCCGCCCGACGCGTCCGGCCCCGCCCGACGCGTCATCCGCCCGACGCGTCCGGCCCCGCCCCATGCGTCCGGCCCCGCCTGACGCGTCCGGCCCGGCCCCATGCGTCCGGCCCGGCCCCATGCGTCCGGCCCAAGGCACGCGCAACACACCGAGAAATGGCCAACGCCCCTTGGCATAACCAGGGGGCGTTGGCATCTACTCGGTGTGTTGCAGGTGGAGCGGCGTGACGCCGTGGTGCGGCGTCGGAGCCTCAGTGGCCGGCGGCGGCCACCGGCGCGGCCTCGGCGTCGCCCTGCGTGGCACCCTGCTGGCCCGGGCCGGGGCCGAGGTCGACGTGCGGCAGGAACAGCGAGGCGATGAAGGCGAGCACGAGCACGCCCGAGGCGACGAGGAACACGACCGACATGGCGTCGGAGAAGCCGACGAGGAACGGGCGGGCCAGGCGCGGGTCGAGCTGGTTGATGAACGAGCTGTCCGACAGCGCGTTGGCCCCGGCGCCGCCCGTGTTGCCCGACTGGGACGCCGCGTGGAGCTGGGCGACGAACTGGTGGTTCGTCGTGGGGTCGCCCTGGTTCGGGTTGCGCAGCGCGGACTGGAACGCCGGCGTCCCGGCGAGGCGCGAGAACGCGTCGCCGATCTTCGTGCCCGCCTGCGAGAACAGGATCGACAGGAACACGGCGGTGCCGAGCGTGCCACCGATCTGCCGGGTGAACGTCGCGGACGACGTCGCCACCCCGATGTCACGCCGCGGGACGGCGTTCTGGACGGCGAGCGTGAGCGGCTGGAAGTTGAAGCCGAGGCCGATGCCGAAGAAGAACATCCCGATCATCGTCTTCCACAGCGGGGTGTCGGCCCCGATGTAGTGGAAGCCGAAGAGGGCGGCGACGAGGATGGCCGAGCCCACGATCGGGAAGATGCGGTAGCGCCCGGTGCGGGAGATGGTCTGGCCGGAGAAGATCGAGCCGAACATGATGCCGCCGGTCATCGGCAGCAGCATGAGGCCCGCCTGGGTCGGCGTCGCGCCCTTGACGATCTGCAGGTAGAGCGGGAGGGCGGCGAGGCCACCGAACATGCCCATGCCGATGAAGACCGAGCTGACCGACGCGGCCGCGATGGTGCGGTTGCTGAAGAGCCGCAGGGGGATCAGCGCCTCGTCGCCCATGTTCCGCTCGATGAGGAAGAACGCGACGGCACCGACGAGGCCGATGGCGTAGCAGAGGATCGAGGTGGCCGATCCCCAGCCCCAACCGCGACCCTGCTCGGCGACGATGAGCAGCGGCACGAGTGCGATCGACAGCGCGGCCGCGCCCCAGTAGTCGATACGGTGGTCGAGCCGGTGGTGGCGCAGGTGCAGCGTGCGGCTGACGACGACGAGCGCGATGATGGCGATCGGCACGTTGACGAGGAAGACCCAGCGCCAGCCGGTGATGCCGAGGATCGTGGCCTGGCCCGCGAGGAGGCCGCCGACGACGGGGCCGATGACGCTCGAGGTGCCGAAGACGGCGAGGAAGTAGCCCTGGTAGCGGGCCCGCTCGCGGGGCGGCACGATGTCGCCGATGATCGCGAGGGCCAGCGAGAAGAGGCCGCCGGCGCCGATGCCCTGGACGGCGCGGAACGCCGCGAGGGCCGGGATCGACCAGGCGAGCGTGCAGAGCATCGAGCCGATCGTGAAGATCGAGATGGCGAAGAGGAAGAGCTTCTTGCGCCCGTAGATGTCGCCGAGCTTGCCGTAGAGCGGCGTCGCGATGGTGGCCGTGATGAGGTACGCGGTGGT
>JAEWFB010000413.1 GCA_023389095.1 Actinomycetes bacterium | reverse complement strand
CCCTCGAGGCGATCTCGCCGTCGTGGCAGCAGGTGCTCGCCGTCGCCGACGCGGTGCCGGCCACCGGCGCCAAGCTCTCCCCCGGCTTCCCGCACGGCGCGCTGCCGGCCGGCGCCGAGGCGCAGTGGACCTCCTGGCACGGCGAGGTGCTCGAGTGCGCCGTGTGGTGGGGGCCGCTCACCCAGACTCCCGGCCGCACCGCGGCGGTAGCGAGTGCGGGCGGCACGCACGTCGTCACCGAGGCCGACGCGTCGGGCGGGGTCGGCGTCGAGCCGCTCGGGTCGGTGTCCGACGTCGGAACCTGGCTCTACGAGCCCGACCGCGCCGTGATCCGCGCCGGCCTGACCGGCGCCCTCGTGGCCGCCACGGGTGGCCGCGAGCTCGCCACCGGCGTCGGGTACGTCGGCGCCGACCGGGCGGTCGACGTGCCGTGGGCCCGGCGATTCCGCGTCGACGCGGCGATGCCGCTGTCGACCAAGCACCTCGCCCGGTGGCTCCGCGACCACGGCTTCGACCGCGTCACCGTCAAGAAGCGTGGTGTCACCCTCGACGCCGACCGGCTGCGCCGACAGCTGAAGATGACCGGCCGCGGCAAGGGCGGCTCCGAGGCGACGCTCGTGGTGACCCGCGTGGCGGGCGGCCAGGTGGCGCTCGTCGTCACCCCCGCCTGACGCGTCCGGCCTTCGCGCCGGCGATCCGGCTCGGGTCGGCCGGTCCGGCTCGGGGCGGCCGGTCCGGCTCGGGCCGCGCGGACTGTCACCGGACCGAAGCCCATGGGCCGGACCGGACGCAGCTCCTGACCCCGCCGGGCATACGCGGCCTGTCCGTTCGTGCTCCTTCGGGTCTCCTCGTCGGTGGTCTGCCACGGACGAGGCCACCGGACGCGGACAGGGAGCCGGAGCGTGGACAAACCGCGCGCCGAGACCGGTGAGCGGTCAGGCGCCTGCGCCGTAGCGGGCGAAGAGGGCGTTCCACGTGGCGTCCCAGTCGGGCGGGTCCTCGCCGGCGAGGTCGGCGTCGAGCCGGCGCACGTAGGTGTCCCACCCAGCGGCGTACCCGGCGACCTGGGCCCGACCGAGGCGGGCGTGGCGCAGCACGAGGCGAACGCCGTCGGCGTCGGGCGTCAGCTCGACGGTGACGACGGTGGCTACCTCGCCGACCGGCCACTCCCACACCAGACGGGTCGGGGCCTCGCACGCCACGACCCGGCAGCGCGGGGTGTCGGCGTCGTCGAAGTGGATCGTGAAGTCACCGCCCTCGCGCAGGTCGCCGCTGACCGGGGCGAACCACCGGGCGAGCCGCTCCGGGTCCGTGCACGCCTGCCAGAGGTCGGCAGCGTCGGTGGCGTAGTGGCGGTCGAAGGCGACGGCGACGCCACCCGCGTCGCCCTTCTCGATGCGTCCGAGCACCTGCGTGATCTCGCTCATCCCTGCTCCTGTCCCGGTGCGTCGCGTCGGGTCGGCCACGGCCTCCCACGTCCCGTTCACGGATCCAAAGTAACTGACCGGTTACATAACTGGCAAGGTACATAGAGGTGGTCAGAGAGCGGCGTCGGGCTGGGCACCCGACCAGCGGACCGCGTCGGCACCGGCCCGGTTGGCCGCCTCGAGCGCGGACCGGTCGTCGGCACCGCCCGCGAGCGCCGCCGCGAGGGCCCCGCAGAACGCGTCGCCCGCCCCGACGGTGTCGACGACCTCCCCCGAGGGCACGATCAGGCCGTCGACCTGCTCGGCGCCCCACCGGGCCCCGGCGCCGCCGAAGGTCACGAGGAGCGACCCGGGCACGAGGTCGGAGTCGGCGAGCTGGCGCATCTCGGACTCGTTGACGACGACCGGGTCGGCCACCGCGACGGCGTCGGGCAGCACCGATGCGTACGGCGCGAGGTTGAGCACGACCCGCGCGCCGGCCCGGTGGGCCGCGAGCGCGGCCCGGGCGACGAGGTCGAGCGGCACCTCGAGGGAGCACAGCAGCACGTCGCCCGGCCCCAGCCCGACCCCGGCGAGCGCGTCGTCGGCCACCCGGTGGTTCGCACCGGGCACGACGACGATGGTGTTCTCGCCGGCTTCGTCGACGGTGATGAACGCCGTGCCGGTCGGGGCGTCGGTGCAGCGGGTCACCGCGACGTCGACGCCGGCCGCGCGCAGCCGCGCGACGTAGGCCTCGCCCGCCTCGTCGGCGCCCACGGCTCCCACCATGACGACGTCGGCGCCCGCCCGACGTGCGGCCGTCGCCTGGTTGCCGCCCTTGCCGCCGGCGAACCGGCCGCCCGGCGTGCCGAGCAGGGTCTCGCCGGGCTGCGGGTGCCGCTCGACGCGCGTCACGACGTCGACGTTGAGCGAGCCGAGGACGACGACGCGCCCCATCAGCGCTCCCCCGCCCGGTCCGCCGCGTCATCGGGCCTCGCCGCGGTGAGCAGGGTGTCGACCCAGAGCCGGGCGTACCGGTCCCCGTCGACCTCGAGCGCGACTTCGACGCGCACCGGCGCCTCGCCGTGGGGGTCGTGAGCGCGGGCGCCCTCCCACTCGCGACGGTCGACGATGGTGCGACCCCGGGACCAGCTGCCGGCCAGCTCGACCCGCAGGGGCAGCGTGCGCGTCCGCAGGGCGTCGCGGTCGATGACGGCGCACACGGCCCCGGCGTCGCCGATGGTCGAGGCGTCACCGAGCCGCGCCCGCTGGAAGTCCATGAGCCGTCCGCCGAGCTCGGCCGGGCCGCGGCCCCCGACGGCGACGAGGCGGGCCGACTCCTCCGGCGCGATCGTCGGTGCGTAGAAGACGTCGAGGCCGTACATCGTGACACGGATGCCGAGGTCGGCGGCGGCGTCGAGGACGACCGCCGCCGCCTCGGGGTCGTGGAACACGTTGAACTCGGCCGAGGCCGTCGCGTTGCCGACGTCGGCGGCCCCACCCATGAAGACGATCTCGGCGATGCCGGCCGCGGCGTCGGGGTAGGTGCGCAGCAGCAGCGCGATGTTCGTCAGGGGCGCGAGCGGCACGAGCGTCACCGGACGCCCCTGCTCGGCGGCCTCGCGACACACGTCGCGCAGCAGCTCGACGCCGTGCCGGGGGTCCGGCGGCGTCGTGGGAGGGCCCCAGCCGAGGTCGGCCATGCCGTCCTGCCCGTGCACGTGGCGCGCGTGCAGCGCGGGCTCGAGCAGCGGCCGCTCCGCGCCGCGCGCGACCGGGACGTCGGTG
>JAEWFB010000389.1 GCA_023389095.1 Actinomycetes bacterium | reverse complement strand
TCGAGGAGGGCCCGCATGACCCCGCCGACCTGACCCGTAGCACCGAAGACACCGACTCGCATGTCACAAGGCTACGGCCCGGGCCGTCGGGGCCCGGGCCGCGTTCACCCCTCGGTCAGCACTTCCTTGGCCTGCTCCCGATTCGATGTATTCGGCGGTCACCGGTGATCGCCGAATACATCGAATCGCGGAAGGGGCGGAAGGGGCGGAGCAGGGGCGGAGCAGGGGCGGGGTCAGTCGGTCGACGCGTGCCGGTCGGCGTTCGCGTGGATCGCGTCGTGGACGTACTGGGCGAGGCCCGGCGCGACGTCCTCGTACGTCTTCGTGAACCGCGGGTCGGCGATGTACATGTCGGCGAGGCCGCGGTGGAAGTCGTGGTCGAGGTCGTAGAAGCGGTCGGCGATGTGCCGGCGGTGCTGCTCGGCGGCATCCATCGCCGGTTCGCTCGTCGCCGGCTCGCCGGCGGTCATCGCCGCGACGAAGGCCGCGTTGACGGCGTCCGTCTCGGCCTTGACCTGCTCCCAGTCGGCCTTCGTGTAGCGCTGGGTGCGGGCCGCCGACTGCTTCCACGCGTCGGTCTCGCCCCAGCGCTCCTGCGCCTCCTGCTGGTACTCGTCCCGGAAGCCGTCGCCGAAGAGCTCCTTCATCTCCTCGGGCGTGGCGGGCTGGTTGCTCATCTCTCTCTCCAGTGCTCGGTCGATGGCCACGACGATCTCGCTGAGCTCGTCGAGCCGGGTCATGACCGCGTCGCGCTGACGCCGCAGGTGGGTCGCGGCGTCCTCGCCGCCGTCGAGCAGCCCGGCGATCTCCTCGAGCGGCAGCTCGAGGCGCCGGTACACGACGACCTGCTGCAGCCGCGTCAGGTCGGCGTCGGTGTAGAGCCGGTAGCCGGCCGCCGAGCGCTCACTCGGCACGAGCAGGCCGATCTCGTCGTAGTGGTGCAGGGTGCGCACCGTCACGCCGAAGACGTCGGCGACCTGCCCCACCGTCCAGGTGGCCATCTGCGGCACCAGCCTCGCGTTCGTCGTCGCATCCGTGGTCATGGGTCGAGCGTGGCGCCTCACGTCACGTGAGGGTCAAGCCCATTCAAGGCCACGGCGTCCGTGAGCACGAGGCCGGCACGCGCCCTACGCTCGGGAGGATGGAGCTCGAGGTCCGTCACCTGCGCGTCGTCGCGGCGGTCGCCCGGCACGGCAGCGTGCCGTCGGCCGCGGCCGCGCTCGGCGTCACCGAGGCAACGCTCGGCTCGGAGGTGCACCGGATCGAACGGCTGCTCGGCTGCACCGTCTTCCGCCCCGCGGGAGCCGGTCTCGAGTGCACCGCCGTCGGCGAGCGCGTCGTGGCTCGCGCCCGGACCGTGCTCGACGAGCTCGCCGCGCTGCGTGAGGACATCCGCACCGACGCCTCCGCCCGGGGTCCGCTGCGCCTGTCCTCGGACTCGATGCGCTTCTTCAGCTCCTTCGTCGGGCAGGCGTACGCCACTGACATGCGCCGCCCGCTCATGCCCGTGCCCCCGCTGCCGGGCACGACGACCACCGCTGCCCTCGTCGACGGACGCATCGACGTCGCCGTTGTCGTCGTCCTCACGGCCGCGGCGCCGGTGGACCGGTCGATGCTCGGCGAGCGCAGCATCGTCGACCGCGAGCCGCTCCTCGTCGCGCTGTCGGCCACGCACCCGCTCGCGTCCCGTCGCTGCGTCGACATCACCGACCTCGCCGCCGAGGACTGGATCCTGCCGCCGTCGGAGATCGACCCCGGCAGCGAGGCGACGTCCGCGGCTCTGGCCCGCCTCGGCGTGACCCTCCGGTCGAGCTACGGCCCGCACGACCTTGGCCCCCTGTGGCCCTCGGTCGTCGCCGGGCGTGCCGTGTCGTTCGCCGTGCCGACGGCCTCGGCCCCACCGGGTGGCGTGCTGCGACCCCTCACCGGGCAGCCGATCACGACACGGCGCGTGCTGCGCTGGCGCCGAGGGGCGCTCGACGAGCCGGACGTCGAGCGGTGTGCGCGCGCCGCCGGCTCGGCCTACCGCGAGCAGCTCACCCACACCGCCCAGACGCAGGACTGGTGGCGCACCGCCCTGTCGGAGGAGAAGCCGACCCTCGCCCCCTGAGCGCCGCGCGACCGTCAGCGACGCGTCGGGCGGGCTGACGCGTCCGGCGGGACGACGCGTGCGCCCCTAGGGTGAGCGCGTGCACCGTCGCCTCGCGCTCGTCCGCCGACCCTCGCCCCTGCTCGCGGACGGGATCGTCACGCACGTCGAGCGCGCGATGCGGGTCGACCCCGGGCTGGCCCTGCGCCAGTGGCAGGAGTACTGCGACGTGCTGCGCCGACGCGGGTGGCAGCTGCAGGAGGTGACGCCCGTCGACGACTGCCCCGATGGTGTCTTCGTCGAGGACCAGGTCGTCGTCCACGGCGACGTCGCGGTGCTGTGCCGCAGCGGCGCGCCCGAGCGGCGCGGCGAGCGTCCCGGCGTCCGTGAGGCCGTGGAGGCGCACGGCTACCGCGTCGTCGAGGTGACGGCGCCGGGCACCCTCGACGGCGGCGACGTGCTCAAGCACGGCCGGTTCGCGTGGGTCGGCACCGGCGGCCGCACCAACGCCGAGGGGGTCCGGCAGCTGGCGGCGGCCTTCGCGCAGAACCGCGTCGAGGTCGTGCCGGTCCCGGTCTCGCGCGTGCTGCACCTCAAGTCGGCCGTCACCGCGCTGCCCGACGGCAGCGTCATCGGCTACCCGCCGCTCGTCGACGACCCGTCGGTCTGGGACGCGTTCGTCCCCGTCCCCGAGGAGGCCGGCGCCCACGTCGTGCTCCTCGGCGGCCAGTCGGTGCTCATGTCGGCGGCGGCACCGCGCACCGCCCACCTGCTCGAGGGCCGCGGGCTCGACGTCACGGTCGTCGACATCTCCGAGTTCGAGAAGCTCGAGGGCTGCGTCACCTGCCTGTCGGTGCGCCTGCGCAGCTGACCGAACGCGGCCTCACCCAGCCCACCGATGGCAGGGCGTGCGGGTCTAGGCTGCCCAGCGGGGACCGGACTCGAGCAGTGGGGTGATCCTTCAGTGGACGCAGACGTCGTCGTCGTGGGTGCTGGGCTCGCAGGGCTGAGGTGCGCACGACGGCTGACCGAGCTGGGTCGCGACGTCGTCGTCCTCGAGTCGAGCGACGCGGTGGGGGGCCGCATCCGCACCGACGTCGTCGACGGGTTCCGCTGCGACCGCGGCTTCCAGGTGCTCAACCCGGCCTACCCGGCGGTGCGCCGCTGGGTCGACGTCGGCGCGCTCGACCTCAAGCCCTTCGGCTCCGGCGTCCTCGTGCGGCGCACCGACGGGCTGCAGGTCGTCGCCGACCCGGTCCGCGAGCCGAAGCTGCTGGCCCGCACGATCCGCTCGGGCTACCTGCACCCGCGCGAGCTCGCCGGCGTGACCCGGTGGACGGCGCGCGCCATCGCCGACCCGAAGACCGTCATCCGCCAGCCCGACACGACGCTCGCCGAGTCGCTGGACGAGGCCGGTGTCACGGGGTCCCTGCGCCGCGAGGTCATCGACCCGTTCCTCGCCGGCGTCCTCGTCGACAGCCACGGCACGAGCTCGGCCAACTTCACCAAGCTGCTCGTGCGGATGTTCGCCCTCGGCCGGCCGGCGGTGCCGGCGACCGGCATGCAGGCCCTGCCCGAGCAGCTCGCGAGCCCGCTCGGCGACCGCGTCCGGCTGCGCAGCCACGTCGAGTCGCTCGACGCGTCCGGCGAGGGCGTCGACGTGCGCGTCGACGGCACCCGGATCAGCGCCCGCGCCGCCGTCGTCGCCACCGATCCGGGCGGGGTCGCCGACCTGACGCCGCTGCCGGAGCCGGTCACGCGCGGCCTCGTCACGTGGTGGTTCGAGGCGCCCGAGCCGCCGAACGACCTGCCCCTCGTGGCACTCGACGGACGCCGCCACGACCACACCTCGCCCGGGCCGGTGTGGAACACCGCCGTGCTGTCGGCGGCGGCCCCGAGCTACGCCCCGCCGACGCGTCACCTCGTCGAGGCCACGTGCCTGCTCGACCGGCCCGACGGTGACGCCGCGGAGACCGACGTGCTGCGCCACGTCGGCGAGATCTACGGCTGCGACACGAGCGGCTGGCGCACCGTGACCCGGCACCGGGTCGACTCGGCCCTGCCGCTCATGGCTCCCCCGCTCGAGGTGCGCTCGCCGGTGCACCTGGGCGACGGCCTCTTCGTGTGCGGCGACCACCGCGACACCGCCTCGATCCAGGGCGCGCTCGTGTCGGGGCAGCGCGCCGCCGAGGCGGTCAACGCCCACCTGCCCTGACGCGTCAGGGGCCTCAGCGCGTCAGCGCCGTCATCGCCTCGATGGCGCCGCGGAGGTAGCGCTCGACGACGTCGCGCTCGTCGTCGGCGAGCGACGCGTCGAGCGCGGCCAGCGACTCGAACATCGGACGCATCCGCGCCAGCACCTCGGCGCGGCCGCTGTCGGTGATGACGACCTCGGTGCGCCGGCCGTCGTCGGGGTGGGAGCGTCGTTCGGCGTGCCCGTGGGAGACGAGCCGGTCGACGACGCCCGAGGAGGCGGCCGACGTGACGCCGAGCAGGCGCGCCAGCTCGACCGGGCCCACCGGACCGCGCATGAGGTGGCGCAGCGAGTGCAGCTCGGAGGTGGACAGCCCGGCCTTGCGCGCGACGATGCCGGGCACCGACTCCGAGACCTCCACGAGCTCCTGGAGCGCGGCGAGGGTCGGCGTCGTGCGCCACTGCGGCACCCCGGGCACCAGGCCGACCTCGGGCAGGTCCGCACCGAGGGAGCCGGCAGGCCCCGGGGGGACGTCGGGGGCCGCTGGGGGCGCGAGGGGCGCGAGGGGCGCTGACGCGTCGCTTCGCTTCGTGCTAATGTCACTCACCAACTTAGTAATCATCTGAGTAACCCAGTTACTCATCTTAGCCCGGAGGTGTGTCGTGCGGGGTCTGACCGACAGGATCACGCGGCGATGGTGGGCCGTCGCCATCGTCATTCTCGCGCTTGCAGGCGCCATGGGCGTCGTCGGCGCGGTCGGCGAGGCGACGCGCACCGCCTCGACGACCGACGCGCTGCCCGTCGGGTCGGACAGCGCCGCGGCGGCGCAGCTGCGCGAGCGGCTGCCCGAGGTCGAGGGCTCGACCGCCGTCGTCCTCTTCTCCCGCGAGGGCACCCGCCTCGACGGCGCCGACCTCGCGGCGGTGCAGCAGCGCGCGGCCGCACTGCCCGGCGGCGGCCGCATCCCCGTCCAGCGCAGCGACGACGGCACGGCCGCGCTCGTCGTCGTGCCGGTCGCCGCCACCGACGCCACCGGGACCGGCAAGGCCGTCGCCGACATCCGCACCACGTCCCGCGAGGGCCTGCCGGAGGGCCTGACCGCCCAGGTGACCGGCCCGGCAGCGGTGGAGGCCGACCTCGCCAAGGTCTTCGACGGCGCCAACACACGACTGCTGATCGCGACGGCGTCCGTCGTCGCCCTGCTGCTCGTGCTCACCTACCGCAGCCCGATCCTCTGGGTCGTGCCCCTCGTCGTCGTCGGCGTGGCCGACCGGGTCGCGGCCGTCGTGGCGACGCACGTGCTGTCGGCGTTCGGGCAGGCCTGGGACGAGTCGACGATCGGCATCCTGTCGGTGCTCGTCTTCGGTGCCGGCACCGACTACGCCCTGCTGCTCATCTCGCGCTACCGCGACGAGCTGCGCCACCACGCGGACCGCCGCGAGGCGATGTCGCTCGCCCTGCACCGCACCTCCGAGGCCGTGCTCTCGAGCGCCGTCACCGTCGTCGTCGGCCTGCTGACGCTGATGCTGTCGCTCTTCCCGGCGACGCGGGGGCTCGGGCTCGCCTGTGCCGTGGGCGTGGTCGTCGCGGCCGTGTTCGTGCTGCTCGTCCTGCCGGCCACTCTCGTCTGCTTCGGGCGCTGGGTCTTCTGGCCCCGCGTGCCGCACGTCGGCCAGGAGTCGCTCGCCGACGGGCACTCCCTCTGGCGCCGTATCGGCGACCGCGTCGCCGCACACCCGGGTCGCGTCATCGCGGTGACGCTCGTCGTGCTCGCCACGATGGCGAGCGGCCTGCTCGCCGTCGACACCGGCCTCAAGCAGTCCGACCAGTTCCTCACCAAGCCCGAGGCCATCGCGGCCGGCGAGCGCCTCGCGCAGTCGTTCCCGGCCGGCAGCGCCGACCCTGCCGTCATCGTCACCACCGGCGACGCGGAAGCCGTCCGGAAGGCAGCCGCGGGCGTCGACGGAGTGGCCGGCGCCCGCGTCACCGCGCGTGGCGACGGCGTCGCCGAGGTGGACGCCGTCATCGCGGCCGCCCCGAGCACCCCCGAGGCCACCGCCACCGTCCGCGCGCTGCGCGACGCCGTGGCACCCATCGCACAGACGCACGTCGGCGGCACCGAGGCCGTGGCGCTCGACCAGGCCGAGGCGTCCTCACGCGACCGGTTCGTCATCCTGCCGATCGTGCTCGGCCTCGTGCTCGTCGCGCTCGGGCTGCTGCTGCGCTCGGTCGTCGCGCCGCTCGTCCTCGTGTCGACCGTCGTCGCGACCTACCTGGCCAGCCTCGGGGCGTCGTGGTGGATCTTCACGAAGGTCTTCGGCTTCGAGGCCCTCGACGACAGTGCGCCGCTCTACGCCTTCGTCTTCCTCGTCGCCCTCGGGGTCGACTACAACATCTTCCTCGTGACCCGGGCGCAGGAGGAGACGCGCCGGCACGGCCCGCGGCTCGGCATGCTCCGCGGGCTCGCCGCGACCGGCGGGGTCATCACGAGCGCCGGCATCCTGCTCGCCGCGGTCTTCGCGGTGCTCGGCGTATTGCCGCTCGTCGTGCTGGCCCAGATCGGCGTCATCATCTGCGTCGGCGTGCTGCTCGACACCCTCGTCGTGCGGACGCTGCTCGTGCCGGCCATCGCCATCGTCCTCGGCGACCGGTTCTGGTGGCCGCGCCGGATCCGCCGCGTCGAGGCGACCGATGCCCCGGCGTCCGAGCTCCAGCGCGTCTGACCGGTGGACGGGGTCGGCAGGGTGGCGGGGTGGCGAGTCGTGGGACAAACCTTGGACAAACACTTGACACGGACCGGGCCGGGTCGCGACGCTGAGGCGTCGAACCTTTGACAAACCGTGGACGCTCGGGGAGACACAGGAGTCACCGATGAAGATCGCCACCGCCGCCGCGGCCCTCGCCCTGGCCGCCGCCACGGCCCTGACGAGCGCGGGCTCGGCCTCCGCCTCGCAGGACACCGCCTGCATGCGGGCCGGCATGGACACCCTCAAGTCGCTCGGGGTCTTCCCGCAGGTGGCGGCCAAGGGACTGCCGATCTCGACCGCACTGGCGGTCGGGGTCACGCCGAGGCCGGGCGCCGACATCAGCGGGGTCCCCGACCCGATCCCGCTCAGCCTCCTGCTCGCCGACCACCGGGCCGGCGGCAGCAGCCTGTTCGTCTACCCCTGGTGTTCGTGAGTGCGGGTGAGTGCGGTTGAGCCCGTGAGCGCTTCACGGTCGGGACGGGCCCGAGCCGGCTGACCCGGTCCGCCGGACGAGAGGGCGCGGTGGGGGGGGGGGGGCGGGGGGGGGCGCCCCCCCCCCCCCCCCCCCCCCCC
>JAEWFB010000178.1 GCA_023389095.1 Actinomycetes bacterium | reverse complement strand
GCAGAAGAACTCCCGCCCGAACCACCCCACCACCTGCGGCAAGGTCTGTGAAGACTTGCTTGATCGCCGAGAGACTGGCGAGGCGCGGCACGGGCCCGGTCTGACTCTGGTCAAGGTATGACCGAGGTGTCCTTCGTTCGATGTGTCGACCGGTGCCCGGTGCCGCGTGAATGACAAGCCGGCCCGACGGAAACTGACCTGATAGGAGCCTGGCTTAGGAGCCCCGTCACAGACATGTCGTTCCGCCAGGCCGGTTTGCCCTCCCCAACGACGGATCAATCGGAGGAGCAACACCAGCATGACCACATCAACGCTTGCTGTCATCGGTGGAGTCGACACCCACAAGCACACTCACTATGCGGCCGCGATCGACACCAATGGTCGCCTCCTGGGCCATCGCGAGTTCGCCGCCGACGACCGCGGTTACCAGGCGCTACTGACGTGGATGCGATCCCACGGCCTGTTGCAGGCGATCGGAGTGGAAAGCACCGGATCGTTCGGCGCAGCCCTGACCCGGGCACTGACCGCCGCCGCGGTTGTCGTCATCGAGGTGAACCGCCCGAACCGACCGGCTCGGCACGCGGACGGCAAGTCCGATCGCCTCGACGCCGAGCAGATCGCCCGTTCGGTCCTGGCCGGGACCGCGACGGCCACCCCGAAGGCCAAGACGGGGATGGTCGAGGTGATCCGCACTCTTCGGGTCACCCGCGCCAGCGCGGTTAGGGCCCGCACACAGGCGTACAACGCCCTGTTCGGGGTCATGATCAGTGCACCATCCCCACTTCGGGACGAGCTGGTGCCGCTGACCAAGCGCACCTTGGTCAACCGATGCCTGCGGCTGCGCCCCGAGGTCGACGACCTGCTCGAGCTGGCCTGCGACCCTGACCGGCTTCTCATGGCCGGGGCCAAGACCGCGCTCCGTGACCTGGCCCGCCGGTGGAAGGCCCTCGACGGCGAGATCAAGACGCTCAACACCCAGCTCACCGCGTTGGTGACCGCCGCCGCACCCGAACTGGTGGGCTGCTTCGGCGTCGGCGTGGAGCTGGCCGGCCAGTTCCTGATGACCGCAGGCGAGAACGCCGAACGAATCCACAGCGAGGCAGCCTTCGCCAAGCTGTGCGGGGTCGCACCCCAGCCAGCCAGCAGCGGCCGCACCACCGGACGCCACCGGCTCAGCCGCAGCGGCGATCGGGCAGCGAACAGCGCCCTGTACATCGTGGCCATCGTCCGGCTGCGACACCATGCACCCACCCGCGCCTACGTCGAACGTCGCACCGCTGAGGGCCTGAGCAAACGCGAGATCATCCGCTGCCTCAAGCGCTACATCGCCCGAGAGATCTTCGCCGCGCTCCCACGGCCCGGCCAGACCGCGCAGCTCCTGACTGCGGCTTGACAGACATAGGAGCATCGAACGCCTGCACCAGACCCTCAAACGCTGGCTCGCGGCACGACCGCCGGCGGCCACCCCGGCGGACCTGCAGACCCTGCTGGAGCAGTTCCGCCACGAGTACAACACCCAACGCCCCCACCGCGCCCTGCACCGCCGCACCCCACAAGCCGCCTACCGCGCCACCCCCAAAGCCGCCCCAGCCACCACCAGCACCGGCGCACCGGCCCGGGTCCGAACCGACCGCGTCGACAAGACCGGCAAGGTCACACTGCGCATCAACAGCACGATGTTCCACATCGCCGTCGGGCGAACCTACGCCCGGACCCCCATCAAGATGCTCGTCCTCGACCTGGACGTCACCATCATCGACGCCACCACCGGAGAGCTCCTCACCGAACTCACCATCGATCCCACCCGCCGCTACCAGCCCCTGAACAGCAGGAAACCCCCGAACCCGTAGGTTCGAGGGTTTCCTATGTCCCAAGAGAGGACACACGTGCGCGAGGGGGGATTTGAACCCCCACGCCCTTTCGGACACTGGCACCTGAAGCCAGCGCGTCTGCCGTTCCGCCACTCGCGCGTGACAAGAGGACAGTGTGGTGCATAGCCCTCCGGATCACCAAACCGGGGTGTGCCGAGCGCCCTCCGGCTCCTGGTGGACGGCCTCAGAGCCCGTCGACGACGACCGCGGCCATCTCCATGCAGGACTCGTGCGTCTTCCTGCTGATCTTCAGCGGGTCCAGGTGCAGGCCGGGCGCGAGCATCGGGTCGTAGGGGATGTCGACGACCGCGCGGACCCACTGCTCGAAGTGCTCGCGCGTGTGGACACCGGCGCCGATGTCGTTGCCCTTGGCCGACGTGTGCGAGATGACGCAGACGGCGTTGCGCACGAGGTCGCCGCGGCCCATCGCGACGAGCGCGTCGAGGTTCTTGGCGGCGACGACCGAGGTGTCGTCCTTGAGCGAGGTGGCGAAGACGAGCATGTCGGCGCGGGCCGCGGCCGCGAGCCAGTTCGGCGCGAGGCGGTTGTTGCCGGTGTCGACGATGATCGTGCGGTAGAAGCGCGACAGCTGCGTGTGCAGGTCCTCGAACTCCTGCTCGCCGATGATGCGCATCGCCTCGTCGTCGTCGGCCGAGGCGAGCACGTCGAAGGACAGCCCGCGCTGCTCGCGCACCCAGTGCTCGAGCTCGGACGTGCCGGCGTTCGGGTCGCCCGCGATGGTCGGCAGCGCACCGAGCAGGTCGACGACCGTGCGGTGGTGGCTCTGCGACGGCGCGCGCATGCCGAGCGTGCCCTCGGTCTCGTTGTTGTCCCAGGCCAGGACCGAGCCGGAGCGGTAGCGGCCGAGGTAGCTGGCCAGCATGAGGGTGACGAGGGTCTTGCCGCCGCCGCCCTTGGTGTTGATGACCATGATCGTCTTGCGGCCGTTGAGGGGCCGGGCGATGCGGTCGATGCGGTCGCGCTCGAGCAGCTCCTTGCTGCTCGGGCCCAGGCCGAAGGCCTTGCGCAGGCCGGAGTTGGCCTTGACCTTCTGGCGCTCACCCTTGGAGCGGGCCGTGATGAGGTCCTCGGCGCTCGGGCGGTCGGAGTTGCCGGCGCGGTCGACGGGCGTGAGGTCGTAGCTGCGGCCCAGCTCCTCGGCCGCGGCCGCGACGTCGGGGTCGACGGCGGGGGCCGCGGCGTAGGCGTCGCGCGCGCTCGTGTGGTCGGGGGAGAAGCTGCCGGTGCGCTCGTCGGCGCCGGTCGAGGTGCTCGACGGCGACCCCGTGGGGACCCAGCCGGAGTACTCCTCCTGCGAGGCGTCGGCGACCTCGGCGTCGTGCTGCAGCGACTGCCAGTGGCGCGTCGACTCGTCGGCCTCCGTGCTGCCGCTGCCGGACTCCCACGAGCCCCAGCCGTTCTGCGTGGACCCGCTGGACGGGTAGTCGCTCGTGTACGAAGAGGAAGAGGAGGAGTCGTACTCGCCGTCGTAGGCGCCGAAGTCGCCGTTCGTGCGGCCGGAGCCCGACGCGTCACCCGAGCCCGACGCGTCGCCGGACGCCGTCGCGCCCTCGGTCGAGGCGTAGGGGTCGCTCCACGTGTTGCCGGCACTCGACCCGGCGGAGGCGCCGGCGGAGGTCTGCTCGGACGCGGCCTCCTCGGACTGCCAGGAGTCGTCGTCCCACGTCGAGGACCACGGGTCGCTCGAGGGTTCGTCGTCGGAGCGACCCGTCACGACGGGGAGGGGCAGCGTGAACCCCCCTGGGACCCGGTTGTTCGAGGAGAAGCCGGGGATGCCCTGGCCCTCGGTGTTGCCGGTCTCGTCGTTGCTCATCGAGCGCTCCTTGCTGGCCTGCCACGTGCGGGGGGCCGCCGACGGACCCCACGCGATGGTCCCATGCTTCCGGTACACATCAAACCTGCTGCCCACGCGTGGCGCGGGGCGAATCGGTCTTTCCGGACCCTTACCCACCGCCCGTCGGTTGGGGCCTTGCACGGGTGACCCGGTTACG
>JAEWFB010000168.1 GCA_023389095.1 Actinomycetes bacterium | reverse complement strand
GAACCCGGCGCACACCTCGGCGATCCGCGCCAGCTCGGCGTCGGGCAGCACGACGTCGCGGACGCGCCGGCGGGCGGCGGCGACCCGTGCCCGCAGCGCGTCCTGCTCGTCCTGCCACTGGCCGATGAACCCCGCCGGGTCGGCGTCGAAGGCCATCCGGCGGCGCACCACCTCGGCCCTCAGGGCCGGCTCGCGCGGGGCCGCCACCTCGACGGTGAGCCCGAACCGGTCGAGCAGCTGCGGTCGCAGCTCGCCCTCCTCGGGGTTCATCGTGCCGACGAGGACGATCCGCGCCGCGTGGGAGACCGAGACGCCGTCGCGCTCGACGGTGCTGCGGCCCATGGCGGCGGCGTCGAGCAGGAGGTCGACGAGGTGGTCGTGCAGGAGGTTGACCTCGTCGACGTAGAGGATGCCGCGGTGGGCGGCGGCGAGCAGGCCCGGCTGGTAGGCCGCCTCGCCCCGGCCGAGCGCGCGCTCGAGGTCGAGGGAGCCGACGACGCGGTCCTCGGTGGCGCCGATCGGCAGCTCGACGAGCCGCGCCGGTCTGGTGTCGGATCCGGCGTCCGAGTCGTGCGGACCGTCGGGGCACGACGCGTCGGGACCGGCGGGGTCGCAGCCGAAGCGGCAGCCGGCCACCACAGCGAGGGCGGGCAGCACGGCGGCCAGGCCACGGACCATCGTCGACTTGGCGGTGCCCTTCTCGCCGCGCACGAGGACGCCGCCGACCTCGGGCGAGACCGCCGTCAGGACGAGCGCGAGCGCGAGGTCGTCGGAGCCGACGACCGCCGAGAACGGGAACGTCGGGGCTGCCGTGGCCGCGGGGGCCGACCCCCGTGAGGGGGTGGCGGGGTCGGTCGATCCGTCGCGCATGCGAGGCCTCCTGCGGGTGCCTCGCCCGCGTGGTCGTCAGGACCGGCCCGGACGGGCGCGGTCGGCGACGAAGGACGTCCTGGCTTCCCCGCAGGCGGGGTTCACAGTGGCGGGACCGCTCCGGACTCTCACCGGATTCCTCTCCCGTCGCCACCGGGCAGTCTGCCAGAAGCGGCCGCGCCCGACGCGCGGAGGTTCAGGCGCTGCGGGGCAGCAGGTCGAGACCGACGTCGGTCGGCAGTGCTCCGACGACCGACCGCCACACCTGTCCGGCCGACGTGCCGGCGAGGAACGGCCCCTCGGCGTCGGCGTCGAGGCGCAGCAGCCCCGCCGGGGTGTCGAGCCAGGCGACGCGCCGGGTGGCCGTGGTCGGCCCGACGGCGTGCGCGACGTCGAGGCCGCACACCTGCCACTGGCCCGAGCGCAGCGCTGCGGCGACGCCCGGCCAGGTCGAGGCGGCGTCGGCCAGCTCGGCGGCGGCCGCAGCGCGGGTGCGGGGGTCGCTCGCGAGGAGCGCGTCGACGGCTTCGGCGTGCACGGGGCCGCCGCGGCCCTCGAGTCGCGGTCGTGACTGGAGGTCGGTGAGCCGCACGAGGGTCACGGCGAGGAACTCCGCGTCGACCTCGACGAAGTCGTGCGTGCCGTCGCCGCGGTCGAGCAGCAGGGCGGACACGCGGTCGAGCCAGCCCTCGTGCAGCCGGGTGCCGTGCGGCGTCGACACCTCGACCTCGAGGCGGGCGCACGGCTCCTCGACCGTGCCGAGACCGGCGCGGACCGACGGGTGCGCGCGGCCTTCGACCGCGACGCCCGACGCCGCGAAGGGCGTCGTGGCGGCGGCGCCGCCGGATCGCCCGACGTGGTCGACGAGCGCGAAGAAGGTGTCCGCGTCGGCTCGCAGCCGAGCCGTCGCGGCGTCGAACTCGAGCGTGCCGGTGGGTGTCGCTCCGTGGTGGTCGTCCGTGTGCATGCTGCCGCCTACCCTTGTCCCCCTGGGGCGTGGCCCCGTGCGATGAACTCGCCCCCGCGAGTGCCGTGCGAAGCAATGATGAGGCAAATCCTCCTCAAATGGACGGTTACGGCCGTCGAATCTGCGCCCGACCACCGATTCCGTGGGACGGCCGGGGTCGGCGCTAGGGTCACCCGCGTGGTCGAGGAGAGCGTTTGGGTCATCGAGGTGGTGGGGGTCGGTGCCTCCGGGCTGTCGTCGGTCGGGGCCGACACGCGTCGCGTCGTCGAGGCTGCGCAGGTGCTCGTCGGCGGTCCGCGCCATCTCGAGCTGGTCGCCGGAGTGGCGCCCGGAGCCGAGCGCGTCCCCTGGCCCGCTCCGCTGCTCCCGGGGCTGCGCGAGCTGCTCGGACGCGTCGCGGGGCGTCGCGTCGTCGTGCTGGCCAGCGGCGACCCGCTCGTGTCCGGGATCGGCTCGACGCTCGTCGCCGCCCTCGGCCCCGACGCCGTCCGGATCCACCCGGGCGTCTCGTCCGTGGCACTCGCCCGAGCCCGGATGCGCTGGTCCGCCGAGGAGTCCGACGCCGTGACGCTCGTCGGCCGCGACGTCGACCGCCTCCGCCGTGAGCTCGCCCCGGGCCGGCGTCTCGTCGTGCTGACGAGCGGGCCCGACGCGCCCGAGCGGGTGTGTGCCGTGCTCGTCGAGGAGGGGTACGC
>JAEWFB010000119.1 GCA_023389095.1 Actinomycetes bacterium | reverse complement strand
GCCGTGGAACGCGAAGAAGTCGGCGTAGGTGCGGACCGTGGCGTAGAAGCCGACCACACCGGCGGCGCGGCGGCGGGCGAGCGCGGGGTCGGCGGCCACCGAGCAGCACGCGGAGACGACGACGTCGACGTCGTGGCGCGTCTTGCCGTCCGCGCGGTCGATGCCGAGCGTGAGGTCGGGCAGGACGTGCTCCCGCAGGTACCCCGGTGAGCACAGCTCGTGGCTGATCCAGCCGTCGCCGATCTCGCCGGCCAGCCGGGTCATCAGCGGGCCCATCGCGGCCAGGTACACCGGGATCGGCCGCTCCGGAACGGCGTACGGCCGCTCGTAACCGCGGATGTGCATCGGCTCGAACTCGCCGTCGGCACGGATCTCGGCGCCGGTGGTGCAGGAGTCCCAGAACAGCCGGATGTTGCGGACCGTCTCGCGCAGGTGACCGACCGGCTTGCCGAACGGCACGTTGTGCCATTGCTCGTTGAGCCGGCGTACCCCGGAGCCGAGGCCGATCACGAACCGGCCACCGGACAGCTCGTCCAGGTCGAGCGCCTCCAGCGCGGTGATCATCGGGCTGCGGGTGAACGCCAGGACGATCGAGGTGCCGATCCGTGCGGTCGACGTCGCCCCGGCCAGGGCCGCGGCGGTGCCGGTCGCGCTCCGGTGCAGCTCCGCGGCCCACAGCACCTCGGCGCCCGCGCGTTCCGCCCGGCGCCCGGCGTCGGCCAGCTCCGCGAGCGTCTCCCCCCACGGCTGGTACGTGAGCCTCATGCCGTTTCCTTGCTGTCGCCGTCGAGGGAGAGTGGGGACTTCCCCACCGGGAAGAGGTTTTCCAGCTGTTCGGCACCCCGGCGGTACACATAGAACGTGCGCTTGAAGGAGCAGACCTCGTCGCCGTGCTGGTTGAGCGTGCGGGTGCGCACCGTGACGATGCCGGCATGCGGGCGGGACGCGGACCCGCGCTTCTCCAGCACGAGCGACTCGCTGTAGAGCGTGTCACCGGCGAACACCGGGTGGGTCATCCGGATCTCGTCCCAGCCGAGGTTCGCGAACGCGTTCTGGGTCAGGTCGGTGACGCTCTGCCCGACCGCGATGGCCACCGTGAGCGTCGACACCACGAGCGGCTTGCCGAACTCCGACCGCGCGGCGTACGCGGCGTTGAAGTGCATCTCGTTGGTGTTCATGGTCAGCAGCGTGAACCAGGTGTTGTCGGTCTCCGTGACGGTGCGTCCCAGCGGATGCTGGTAGACGTCTCCGATCTCGAAGTCCTCGAAGAACCGCCCGGTCCAGCCTTGTTTGAGCCCCATCAGCCAATCTCCTGACAACGCGCGAGGTACCCGTCGCGGATCGTCCGCTTGAGGATCTTGCCGCTCGGGTTGCGCGGCAACGCGTCGACGACGTGCCACTCGCGGGGCACCTTGTAGCGGGCCACGTGCTGCCGGACGTGGCCCTCCAGGGCTCCGACGTCGATCCGCGCCCCCGGGCGGGCCACCACGAACGCGGCGATGCGCTCGCCGTACACCTCGTCGGGCACGCCGATGACGGCGACCTCGTCGACCGGCTGGTGGCGGGCGATGACCTCCTCGATCTCGCGCGGAAAGATGTTGACCCCGCCCGCGATGATCATGTCGTTCTTCCGGTCGACGATGGTGATGAAGCCCTCCTCATCGCGCACGGCCACGTCGCCGACGGAGAAGAACCCGTCGGCGTCGTATCCGGCCCGGGTGGCCTCCTCGTCGTCGAGGTAGCCGGCCAGCAGCAGCGGCGAGCGGGCGAACAGCTCGCCGGGCTCACCCGGCCCCACCTCGTTGCCGTCGTCGCCGGTGAGCCGGATCTCGTTCCAGAACCAGGGATGCCCGACACTGCCGGCTCGTTGCAGGGCGAACTCGGGGCGCAGGTTGGTGACGATGGAGCACTCGGTCGAGCCGTACAGCTCGTGCACGTCGACGCCGGGGAACGCGGCGATCACCCACTCCTTCAGCGCGACCGGCAACGCGGCGGCGTTGAAGTAGAGCGTCCGCAGCGCCGACAGGTCGTACCGGGCGGCCGGCTCCTCGCAGAACCGGCGGAGGTGCTGGGCGTGCGTGGGCACCAGGAACACCGTGGAGGCGCGACTGGAGGCCATCAGGTCCAACAGCCGCTCCGGATCCCAGGTCGGCAGCACGCTGCACGAGCCGCCGAGCATCGGGGCGGTGTAGGCGAACGCGAACCCCGCGCCGTGGTGCATCGGTGCGACGGCGATCGTGCTGCGGTTGGGGCCGAGCCCGTAGTCCAGCCCGACTCCGAACGCGGTGAGGACCCGTCCCCGATGGGTCAGCAGGACGCCCTTGGGCCGCCCGGTCGTGCCGGAGGTGTAGGTGATGCAGAACGGGTCGAGTTCGTCGACGGGGACCTGCGGATCGACCGCGCGGCCCTGTCCCAGGAACGTCTCGTACCGCCGGCCGACCTCGCCGGCGAAGCTGAGCACGAGCGGCAGGTCGTCGAGCAGGCCGTCGACGTTGCCGGCCAGCTCGTCGGCCAGGACGATCCCCCTCGCCCGGGAGTGGGCGAGGATGTACGCGTTGTCCGAGCTGTTGTTCTTCGTGTTCAGCGGCACGGTCGGGATGCCGGCCTTCGCCATCGCCGCCGATATCTCGAAGTACTCGTAGCGGTTGTTGCTCAGCACCGCGATCCGCTCACCGGGGGCGATGCCGTGCGCGAGCGTCGCGGACGCGAGCCGGTTGGAGCGCTCGTCGAGCGCGCCGAACGTCACGGCGTGGTCGCCGTCGACGACCGCGACCCGGCCCGGCGTGGCCCGGCCGAACTCGCGGATCCCGGCGGCCATGTTGAGCTGCACACCCTTCACCCGGTGCCATCCCTCCCTGAGTCATTGATGCGCATGACGGCCCCGGTCAGAGTCCGTAGCGGGCGAGCACGTCCCGCTTGCCGGGGATGAGGACCTTGCGGGTCATCCGGCCGGTGGTGAGCCACGCGATCGCGTCGCCGTTCCTGGTACTCGTCAGCATCCGTTCGACCAGGTACGGCGCGACGTCCTCGACGTGGTCGCACAGGATGTTCAGCCACCTGCGCTGCCGCGCCACCTGCTCCGGCGCGGCGGCGGCCTCGCGCAGCCACCCCTCGGTGATGAGGATGCCGGGGCGGATCTGGCCGATCCGCACGCCGGTACCGGTGACCTCCTTGGCCAGTGCCCGGGTGAAGGAGTCCAGACCACGCTTGGTGGCCGCGTAGACCCCCATGCCGGGGCGAATCCGGCCGTCGCTGCCCCCGCCGAGCACGTTGAAGACCTGGCCGCCACCGGCGGTGAGCATGCCGCGGACGGCGACCTGCGACCCGTACACGGTGCCGAGCATGTTCGTGGTGACCATCGTCCGGACGTCCTCCGGCGCGGTGTCGACGATCGGCCGGGTGGTGTTGGCGACACCGGCGTTGTTGATCCACAGGTCGACGCCGCCCAGCGCGTCGACCGCGGCGCTCCACATCCGCTCGACCTGCTCGGCGTCGGTGACGTCCACGGCGAACCCGTGGACCGTCGCTGCCGTGAGGGCCTGTGGGCGCAGCCGTGCGACGGCGTCGTCCACGGCCGTCCGCGAGCGCCCCGAGACGACGACGGAGTGGCCCCGCGAGAGCAGCTCGCGGGCGAGCGCGAAGCCGATCCCCCTGGTGCTGCCGGTGATGACTGCCTTACGCATGACTGCTCCTGCCCACTCAAGTCGGGAGAACGGGTCCGGTCAGTGGCCGGCCAACCGGGCGACCGCGTCGGCCAGCGGCACCACGTCGGCATACTTGGCGTCGAGGTCGAAGAGGTTGGCCTCGTGCGGGCCGGGATCGCGGTCGGCGCACGCCTCGCGCACCACCATCGGGCGGAACCCGTGTTGCAGGGCGTCCACCGCCGACGCGCGGACGCAGCCACTGGTGGAGAAGCCGCCGAGCACCACCGTGTCGACGCCGGCCGCGGTGAGCCAGGCGGCCAGGGCGGTTCCGGCGAAGGCGCTGGCGTAGTGCTTGTACACGATGTGATCGCCCCGGGCAGGCGTGACCTGGGTCGGGAAGTCGCCGAGTGGGTTGCCGGCGGCGAACGCGGTCAGTGCCGGCACCTTCGCGGCGAACAGGGGTGCCTCGGCGCAGGACTCGTCGGCGTACCGCACCGCGGTGAAAGCCACCGGAACCCGGGCGGCGCGGGCCGCCGCCAGCAGCGCGGCCATCGCGGCCATCGCGGCCTCCGCGGTGGCCAGGAACAGCGGCGACGAGGGTACGG